>NZ_JAMBDT010000065.1:0-28529 GCF_025143765.1 Gordonia sp. p3-SID1431 | reverse complement strand
GACATCGCTGCCGGCCGTACCCGACCCGTAGAAAGGACCGCCGCCTGACCCCTAAACCCCTTCCGGCCGGGACAAGCTCGCTGCTCCTTGGGCACATAAGCCCGACCCTGAGCCTGAGCAGTCCCACCCCGGCGCGAACCAAGCTCGAATGAAGGCTGTTGGGTACCAACCCGTTTGACCGCTAGGTAGAGCCCGCGCCAGGCAACGACCCCGGCCATCCAAAACCCCACCATCATCCATCCCGCAGCCACCACCGGCCGCCGGGCCACACCCCCACGCCCACACCCATCACAGGACCCTGTTGACACAAACCCTCATAGGCTGCTCAGGGAGCAGTAGTTGGGCCCGCTCCGAGCACAACGAGTTCTTTCGTGGTCCTCCGTCGGCCGCGAGACCGCGTCCTACTCTGACTGATGAACCCCAACTCGACTGATGGACTTCGATCGAAGTCCATCAGTCGAGTTCGGGTTCACCAGTCGCACGGCATGTCCGTCCTCGATCCGGCCCATCGCCACGATCAGGCGTCGGCGGTCTCGGTCCGTGCCGGTTCGGCTGCTGCGCGCTTCCCGTTCTGGAACAGCAGCGGGTAGAGGAGACCGCCGATCAGTCCGCCGATCAGCGGCGCCAGCCAGAAGGCCCACAACTGACCGGGTGCGCCGTTGCCGTTGAAGAAGGCGACCGCCGTCGAACGCGCCGGGTTGACCGATGTGTTGCTGATCGGGATCGAGATCAGGTGGATGAGCGTGAGGCACAAGCCTATGGCGAGCGGACCGAAGCCCGCGGGAGCGCGTCCGTCGGTCGCGCCGAGGACCACGATGAGGAAAAACGCCGTCAGCAGGATCTCCGCGATGAGGACCGCGGTGAGCGAGTAGTTGCTGGGGGAGTGTTCTCCGAACCCGTTGGCGGCCATATTGCCCTCGGCCTCGAACCCGGGTTGGCCCTTGGCGATGAGGAAGAGCATGAGGCCGGCCAACAGGCCACCCACGACCTGCGCCACCCAAAAGGTGGGCAGCTCTTTCCAGGAGAGCCGGCCGCTGACGGCGGCGCCCAGCGTGATCGCGGGATTGAAGTGTGCGCCGGAGACGTGCCCCACCGCGTAGGCCATCGTCACGACGGTGAGACCGAAAGCCAGAGAGACACCGAGGAACCCGATTCCGACCTGGAAGGTGTCCTGGCCGTCCTCGGACTGGGCGATCTGCTTGGCGGCGTAGATCGCGCTGCCGCATCCGCCGAAGACCAACCAGAATGTTCCGAAGAACTCAGCCGCGAGTCGTGCTGCGGGCGACGGGGAAGGCATGAACGTCCTTTCGCTGGCGACTTGGCCGGCGAGGCGCGCCAAGTGCCTTGCCCTTCGAGTGGCTCACACAGTAGCCGTGCCGCCGGAAACTGGCAGCATTATGGCAAATCGTGTGCAGTTCAACGAAGAAATGGTCGTCGAAGCTCGTCACCGATCGCGGAATCGCGCGGCGATTGCCGCGCTCATCGTCTCGGGAGCGTCTTCGGACACGAAGTGCTTGGCGTCCGGGAGCTCGACGACCTCCAGGTCGGAGAAGGCCGCGCGAATCTTGGGGATGCAGCGTCGCGGCCGGAAAACGATGTCCCTCATCCCCCATACGGCGAGTGCCGGCCTATCGCCCAGACGGAGCGGGACATCCGCGGCCAACTGCTCGAGGAGTGGTCTCGCCGAGCGGATCTCGCCGGGCATGACCAAGAGTCCATATCGGGCGTCGGGACTCGGTTGCACCCGCCGATAGTGCTCGGCCTCCGCGTTGGTCAAGGTCGGCCCGAACCTGCCGAGCAGTACGCCTTCGACGAGCAGATTCTGTTCGAGGATGCACTGTCGCAACGGACGACTGCTCATGACCGCGCTGAACAATCGATTCGGTAGCAGATCGATCGGCCAGAACGCGGTGTTCGCGAGAACGATCCCGCCCACGCGTTCGGCGCGGGGGACTGCCGCACCGAGTCCGATGGGTCCACCCCAGTCGTGACCCACCAGGACGAAGTCGTCCAAGGAGAGGTGGTCGATCAGCTCGCCGAGGACAACCGTCAGCTCGGCGATGGTGTAGCCGAACCCGTCGGGGCGAGTGGACAGCCCGAAGCCGGGGAGGTCCAGGGCGACGCAGCGAAAACGATCGCGCAGCCCGGTCACGATGTGCCGGTAGAGGAAGCTCCAGGTGGGGGAGCCGTGACACATCAGGACAGGTCGCCCGACGCCTTCGTCGATGTAATGAAGCCGTCCGACCGACGATTCGAACCATCGTGACTCGAAGGGATACAGTGTTGGGTCGGGTACGAAATCGATTTCCACTGGCGTCTCCGTCCACCGCGATGCATCGGGCTCTACACATGTAGAGACTACGGGACGATCCGCTACATCTGTAGTATCTCGCGCATGTCTGCGGATTCGACCAGTGGAGGCGGGCGTCGGGATGTCATCGCCGATGCCGGCATCCGAATCATCGCCCGCGACGGTGTCCGCGCACTCACCCATCGGGCTGTCGATCGGGAGGCGCGGTTGCCGCTGGGGTCGACCTCCTACCATGCGAGGACCCGGATCGCGCTGATCGAGCTCATCGTCGACGCACTGGCGGCCCGCACCCGGATCGACACCGAGGCATTGGTGATGACAGATGAAGGGGTCGACCACGACGGACGGGTTCCGGTCGACGAACTGGCCGGATCGCTGTCGGAATTGGTCGACACCCTCGCTGCCAGACACGACGACATGCGCGCCCGTTACGCGCTCATCCTCGAACTCGACGATCTGCCCGCCATTCGCCAAAGGTTGACGGGTCGGTCCGACGTCGAGGACGTGGCACGACTGGTGGCGACGCGTTCGCTCGCCGGTGCCGGCCTGCCGAATTCGGGCGTCGAGGTCGAAGATCTACTCGCGATCACGGATTCACTGGTGTTCTACCGCACCGCCATCAACCCGGCAGTCGACATCCGGCGCATTCTGGACCAGTACCTCCGGGGCGCCATCGTCGGGTGACCTCGCATTCGCAGTCGCCGTCATCGCCGGTTGACGAATGTTGGGCTTCCTTTCCGCGTCCAGTTCGGCCCGACGGGTGGTCAGAGGTCACGGTTGAACGTCGTGTGCATCTCCCAGAACAGGATCTCGGCCTCGGACGTCGCGGTGACACCGACCGCGCCCTCATCGATGGTGCGCAGCGCGTCGCCCTCGACGAGTCGGATGCCGTCGTCCAGCTCGACACCGCCTCGCGCAACGTAGAGATGTCCGTACGGTGCCGGGGGAAGGGCGACCGACTGTCCGGAACCGATCCGGGCCACGTGCAGCGCCGCGAACGGGTTGCCGATCGAGATCGCATCTGTGCCCGCGTGTTCGGGCCTGCCGGAGACCACCGTGACCAGCCCGCCGGTCGCGAGATCGGCGCTGAAGTCGCGTTCGGCGTAGCCGGGTTCACCTCCACCGTGCTCGGGCGCCAACCACATCTGCACGACGCGCAGGTCCCGGTTCTCGCTGCGCCGTGACGCATTCGCCTCAGTGTGGGTGATCCCGCGGCCCGCGCTCATCCGCTGCGCGACGCCCGGCGTGATCACGCCGGTGTTGCCGAACGAATCACGATGAGTGACAGCACCTTCGAGTACCCAAGTGACGATTTCGGCGTCCCGGTGGAAGTGGGCGTCGAAACCTTCACCGGCGTCGACGCGATCGTCGTTGTGCACCAGCAGGACTCCGTGGGCGTTCGCCGCGAGATCGAAGTTGCCCGTGACGGGGAAGGACTGGCGGGAATCGAGCCACCCGCTCCGGAAGATGTGCCGCTCGGTACCCGGGATGACCTGCCGCGACGGCACGGTCCTGATAGATGGCTCGCTCATCGTGACTCCGATCTGGTCCTCTGGACCCCGCCGGCACAACCGTCACGTCGCCGACCCTATTCCGGTGTGCGATCGTGCCGCGGTCGTCAATCGAGAAGGTTGACCGCGTTGGCCACCACCAGGCTGAGGATGACGATCGACAACAGCGACTGCGACGCCATCGCCAGCTTCGCACGACGCGACAGCGGCATCACGTCGGTGGGGCTGAAGGCAGTCGCGTTGGTCAGTGCCAGATAGAGGTAGTCGAAGAACACGGGACGCCATCCCGGCGGTGCCAGTCGGGGCTCGAGGTGTTGCGGAAAGGCGAGGTCCGGGTATGCGGCCGGACGCAGGTGCCGGTTCACTGGACCGCCGCCGTCGAGCTCCCAGTAGAGGAATGCGAACGCGATGACGGTCTGCAGCCAGACGAGAGCCCCGGCGACCAGCAACTGGTTCGCCGCCGCGGTCTGCGGATCTCCGTGCAGCAGGTCCCACACGAGTCGTCCCGCTCCCCACGCCGCACCTGCGGCGATGGCGACGACCAGCCCCACGGAGAGGCCGCGGACCCACCGGCCGGGCCGGTCGATGCGACGGGGGTCGACCACGATCAGTGTCAGCAGGACCAGCCCCTCGATCGCGGGTAGCAGCCAAGCGGTACCGGCGGCGTAACGCGCGGGCAAGAGGAACGGGATCGCCATCGCGACCAGTACGAACGCCGATGCGGTCCATCGCTGCTCAGCTCGGGGCAGGTTCTGCGCGGGAACGTGGTCGTCGTCGTTCATCTGGCGGCCTCCGGTCGGGGGAGCCGACACGTTCCGCCAACATCGTTGACTCAGCGGGCCCG
Organism: Gordonia sp. p3-SID1431; assembly: GCF_025143765.1. Taxonomy (NCBI): domain Bacteria; kingdom Bacillati; phylum Actinomycetota; class Actinomycetes; order Mycobacteriales; family Gordoniaceae; genus Gordonia; species Gordonia sp. p3-SID1431. Next base: position 23,863 of record NZ_JAMBDT010000065.1, on the reverse strand, counting down.
GCCGGTACTGTGTTCTTCATCACATAGGCAGGAAGGGATGTGCCATGATACCGACCGAGATGAAGGAGCTGCATCGGAGTATAGGTGCGCTACGGCATCACATGACCACGCTGCAGACGCAGTACGGCGATGTAGACGCGGTTCGGCGAATGTCCAACGATCTGGATCGGCTGGAGATCGACCTTCACGACTTCGAGCACGCACCGCCACCGCTGCTGCAGACGAAAGTCGGGCGAGACCAGGTTATCTATGTGCCTGACTGCAAGTCGGACGAGTCGGCCTGGCTGGGTGCGCAAGACGAAGGGCTGGGCTTTCATTCGCGTGAGCGCACGAAGTGAGCGCCCCCGCGACTGAGCGGGACACAGTCGGGGTCTTCTCTCCGGGCCGCGCGCGAATCCTGGCCCGAACTCTCCGCCAGGACAGGTGGTGGCTGTCGCCGCTGCTGACAGTCGTGGGTCTCGCGGCCTTCGTCATCTACGCGACGATCCGGTCCTTCGTGCGCACCGCCTATTACGCCGCGGACTATCACTACCTCTCGCCGTTCTATTCGCCGTGCCTCAGCGAGTCGTGCGTGCCCGGGGCGAGTCATTTCGGTACTCCCTTCCCCGAACTCCCGATGTGGATTCCGCTGGCATTCCTCTCGCTGCCGTTCCTGCTCGGGTTCCGACTGACCTGCTACTACTACCGCAAGGCCTATTACCGGTCGGTCTGGCTGTCGCCGCCTGCCTGCGCCGTCGCCGAACCCCACAGTCGTTACACCGGCGAGACGCGACTACCGCTCATCATCCAGAATTCGCACCGGTACTTCTTCTACGTGGCCGTGGTCATCTCGGTGATCAACACCTACGACGCGATCGTCGCCTTCCACGGTGAAGGCGGCGGTTTCGGCTTCGGGCTGGGCAACGTCATCCTCGTCGTGAACGTGCTCCTGCTGTGGACCTACACGGTGTCGTGCCACTCGTGTCGCCACGTGACCGGCGGCCGGCTCAAGCACTTCTCGAAACATCCGGTGCGCTACTGGGTCTGGAGCCAGGTGTCCAAGCTCAACACCCGGCACATGCAATTCGCCTGGATCACGCTCGGCACGTTGGTGCTCACCGACTTCTACATCATGCTGGTCGCCAGCAACACCATCTCGGACCTGAGGTTCGTGGGTTGACCGATTGACTACACAACGCCAGTGGTGCAGCCGTTTTCAACGTTGGGAGTCCCGCTAGATGACCGAGCCGGAACGCTACGAGTACGACGTCGTTGTCATCGGTGCGGGCGGTGCCGGGTTGCGGGCGGTCATCGAGGCCCGCGAGCGTGGTTATTCGGTGGCCGTGGTGTGCAAGTCCCTGTTCGGCAAGGCCCACACGGTCATGGCCGAAGGCGGATGTGCCGCCTCGATGGGCAACGCCAACTCGAAAGACAACTGGCAGACGCACTTTCAGGACACGATGCGGGGCGGCAAGTTCCTGAACAACTGGCGCATGGCCGAGTTGCACGCCAAGGAGGCCCCGGATCGCGTCTGGGAACTCGAAACCTATGGCGCCCTGTTCGATCGAACCGCGGACGGGCGGATTTCGCAGCGCAACTTCGGCGGCCACACCTATCCTCGACTCGCTCATGTCGGCGACCGCACCGGGCTGGAGCTCATCCGGACGATGCAACAGAAGATCGTCTCGCTGCAGCAGGAGGACTACGCCGCCACCGGTGACTACGAGTCGCGCATCAAGGTGTTCGCCGAATGCACTATCACCGAACTGCTGAAGGACGGCGACGCGATCGCCGGTGCGTTCGGGTATTGGCGCGAGTCCGGCCGGTTCATCGTGTTCGAGGCGCCCGCGGTGGTCGTCGCCACCGGCGGGATCGGCAAGTCGTTCAAGGTGACGTCGAATTCGTGGGAATACACCGGCGACGGGCACGCTTTGGCACTGCGAGCCGGCGCGAGCCTGATCAACATGGAGTTCGTCCAGTTCCATCCGACCGGGATGGTGTGGCCGCCCAGCGTCAAGGGCATCCTCGTGACCGAGGGTGTTCGCGGCGACGGTGGAGTTCTCAAGAACACCGAGGGCAAGCGCTTCATGTTCGATTACATCCCACCGGTCTTCAAAGGTCAGTACGCCGAGACCGAAGAGGAGGCCGATGAATGGCTGGCGGACAACGACAGCGCCCGGCGAACGCCGGACCTGTTACCGCGCGATGAGGTCGCGCGGGCGATCAACGAGGAGGTCAAGGCCGGACGCGGCACCGAGCACGGCGGCGTCTACCTCGACATCGCGTCCCGCATGCCCGCCGAGGAGATCATGCGCAGGCTGCCGTCGATGCACCACCAGTTCAAGGAGCTCGCCGACGTCGACATCACCGCCGAACCGATGGAGGTGGGGCCGACCTGTCACTACGTGATGGGCGGGATCGAGGTGGATCCGGACACGGCCGCGTCACGGGTTCCGGGCCTGTTCGCGGCCGGCGAGTGTTCCGGCGGGATGCACGGTTCGAACCGGCTCGGCGGAAACTCGTTGTCGGACCTGCTGGTCTTCGGACGGCGGGCCGGCCTCGGCGCGGCGGCGTACGTCGAATCGCTGACGACCCGTCCCGCGGTCTCCGCCGAAGACATCGACCGGGCGGCTGCGTCCGTGCTGGCGCCCTTCGATCCGCCGGCCGAGGGCAAACCGGAGAACCCCTACACGCTGCACACCGACCTCCAGCAGGCCATGAACGATCTGGTCGGGATCATCCGCAAAGAGGACGAGATGCAGGAAGCGATCGGCGTGCTCGCGGACCTGCGAAAGCGCCTGGGCGGCATGCAGGTCGAGGGACATCGTCAGTTCAATCCGGGCTGGCATCTCGCGGTCGACCTACGCAACATGCTGCTGGTCTGCGAGTGCGTCGCGAAGGCCGCACTCATGCGCACCGAGAGCCGTGGTGGTCACACCCGCGATGACCATCCGTCCATGGACTCGAACTGGCGCAATGCGCTGCTGGTGTGCACCGCGGACCTCGACGGGGACGACGCCGCGGTGCCGGAGGTCAGCGTCGTGCGCACGGAACAGACGCCGATGCGGCCGGACCTCCTGGAGCTGTTCGAGTTCCCCGAGATCGAGAAGTACTACACGGCGGCCGAGATAGCCGGTCATCCCGGCGCCGGTGGCGAGCGAGCCGAGGGGCATTCGGAGGACTGACATGGGATACGACGCGAAGTTCCGGATCTGGCGCGGCGACACCGACGCCGGCGGTCTCGAGGACTACACGGTGATCGTCAACGAGGGCGAGGTGGTGCTGGACATCATCCACCGCCTACAGGCGACGCAGGCCCCGGATCTCGCGGTGCGCTGGAACTGCAAGGCGGGCAAGTGCGGATCGTGTTCGGCGGAGGTGAACGGGCGTCCCAAACTGCTGTGCATGACCAGGATGTCAACGTTCACCGAGGACGAGGTCGTGACGGTGACCCCGATGCGCACGTTCCCGGTGATCCGCGACCTGGTCACCGATGTCTCGTTCAACTACGCCAAAGCCCGTGAAGTGCAATCGTTCACACCGCCGCCGGGTCTGGCGCCGGGGGAGTACCGGATGAAGCAGGTCGACGTGCAGCGTTCGCAGGAGTTCCGCAAGTGCATCGAGTGCTTCCTGTGCCAGGACACCTGCCATGTCGTGCGCGATCACGAGGACAACAAACAGAACTTCTCCGGGCCGCGTTTCCTGATGCGCGTCGCCGAACTCGACATGCACCCCCTGGACGTGGCCGAACGCCGCGACTCGGCGCGCACCGAGCACGGACTGGGCCTCTGCAACATCACCAAGTGCTGTACCGACGTCTGTCCCGAGCAGATCAAGATCACCGACAACGCGTTGATCCCCATGAAGGAGCGAGTTGTCGACCGCACCTACGACCCGCTGGTGTGGTTGGGCAACAAGCTCTTCCGACGTTAACGGACCCATACGCAGTATCGTCTTCGACGAACTCCCGTTCCCCGGTGCGCGGCGCGCGCGGGCCACCCGCTCGAGGCCAGATGTCGCACAACGTTGCGCCCAGAGCAACGACTCACTACATCTACAGGGGTGACCGCACCGCCGTCATCGACGGTGCGCTCCGCCTCACCTACGCCGACCTGTATCGGCGGGTCGGGCACGTCACCGCCGCGCTGGAGGCGCTCGGCGTCAGGCCGGGTGACCGCGTGGCCGCCCTCTGTGCGAACAGTGCGGTCATGCTCGAACTGCACAGCGCCGTGCCCGCGCACGGTTCGGTGTTGGTGCCGCTGAACATCCGGCTGTCCGAACCCGAGCTCGTCTACATCCTGGAGCACAGCGGTGCGACGCTCCTTGTCGCGACCGTTGAGTTCGCCGACCGTGCACGGGCGGTCGCCGAATCGGTGGGGATCCGGGTCGTCGTGGGCGGTTCAGCGGACGGCGCGGACGAGTACGAGTCGCTGCTCGCGCAGGCCGGGGCGCCGGTTCGGCGGGAGACCGACGAGCGGGGGTGCTGGCGATCAACTACACCTCGGGGACGACGGGCCGTCCGAAGGGCGTGATGTACCACCACCGCGGCGCGTACCTGCAGTCCTTGGCGATGGCGTACCACTCCGGTCTCGGACCGGGCTCGACATACCTGTGGACCCTACCCATGTTCCATTGCGACGGTTGGTGTTTCACCTGGGCTGTCATCGCCGCGGGTGGTACGAACCACTGCCTGCGCAGCATCGACACCGGACGGATCTGGCGCCACCTCACCGAGGACGGGGTGACTCACTTCAGCGCGGCGCCCACGGTGCTCACCATGATCGCCGAAGACCCGTCGGCGGCGCGGCTGGATCGGGTGGTACAGGCGGCGACCGGAGGCGCTCCGCCATCGCCCGCGCTGCTCTCACGGATGGCCGGACTCGGCATCGAGATCACCCATCTGTACGGCATGACCGAGACATTCGGACCCGCGGTCGTCAACCAGTGGCAGCCGGACTGGGACGACGCGACCGATGCCGAGCGGGCGGAACGCAGGGCGCGGCAGGGCATCGGCAACATCGTGGCCGGCAGGGTCCGGGTGATCGGCGAGGACGACCGGGACGTACCCGCCGACGGTGCCGCCATCGGCGAGCTGATCGTCCGCGGCAACAACGTGATGCTCGGCTACTACCGCGACCCCGCCGCGACCGCCGCGGCCACCGTCGACGGATGGTTGCGAACCGGCGATCTCGCGGTCATGCACGCCGACGGGTACGTCGAGATCCGGGACCGCAGCAAGGACGTCATCATCTCCGGCGGTGAGAACATCGCCTCGGTCGAAGTCGAGCGGGTGCTCGACAGCCACCCCGACGTCGTCGAATCGGCGGTGGTCGGCCGCACCGACGAACGGTGGGGTGAGGTCCCCATCGCCTACGTCTCGGTGCGGCCCGGTTCCGCAGTGTCCGCCGACGACCTGATCGAGTTCGCGCGGAGCAATCTCGCCCGGTTCAAGGTGCCGAAGGAGATCGTGTTCGCCGAGCTCCCCAAGACCTCGACGGGCAAGATCCAGAAGAACGTGCTCCGCAGTCAGGGATGACGACGCCGCCACGATAGTGCCAACGGTGACTGTTACGCTCACCGTTGACACTGTCAATCGTGGATAGGTACGCACACCATGACCGAACGGTCCTCCTGGGAAGACGACGATCTCACCGCGCTGCGGGATCTCGCACGTAGCTTCTGTGAGAAGGAGATCCAGCCGAACACCGAGAAGTTCATCGAGCAGCACCACGTCGACCGCGACCTGTGGAACAAAGCCGGTGACCTCGGCCTGCTCTGCATGTCGATTCCCGAAGAGTACGGTGGCGGCGGTGGCACCTTCGCGCACGAGGCCGTGCTCATCGAGGAGCAGGCGCGCGTCGCCGACAGCTCGTGGGGCGTCAGCCTGCACAACGGCATCGTCGCGCACTACATCCTCGAGTACGGCTCGGAGGAGCAGAAGAAGACCTGGTTGCCCAAGATGGCCAGTGGCGAGGCGGTGGGCGCCATCGCGATGACCGAACCGGGTACCGGGTCGGATCTGCAGAACGTGAAGACGAAGGCGATCAAGCAGGGCGACGAGTACGTCATCGACGGCTCCAAGACCTTCATCACCAACGGTGGTCAGGCCGACATCATCATCGTCGTCGCCAAGACCGACGTCTCCGAGGGAGCCAAGGGCATCTCGCTCATCCTGGTCGAGGCCGAGCGCGAAGGCTTCCGACGCGGCCGGGTGCTCGACAAGATCGGCCAGCGAGGGCAGGACACCTCGGAGCTGTTCTTCGATGGTGTGCGCGTCCCCACCTCGAACCTCCTCGGCCCCGAAGAGGGCCAGGGCTTCGTCCAGCTGATGATGCAGCTCCCGCAGGAACGGCTGATCATCGCGCTGGCCTCGGTGGCCGGCATGGAGAAGGCCGTCTCCGAGACCATCGCCTACACCAAGGACCGCACGGCATTCGGCCGGCCGATCTTCAGCTTCCAGAACACGAAGTTCAAACTCGCCGAGGCGGCGACCGAGGCACGGATCGCGCGCGTGTTCGTCGATGACTGCATCAACAAGCACATCAAGGGCGAGCTCGACATCCCGACCGTCGCCATGGCGAAGTGGTGGACCAGTGACCGGGCCATGGTGGTCGCCGACGAGTGCCTGCAGCTGTTCGGCGGGTACGGCTACATGAACGAGTACCCGATCGCGCGTCTGTGGGCCGACAACCGCGTCCAGAAGATCTACGCGGGCACCAACGAGATCATGAAGGAGATCATCGCCCGGACGTTGTGACGCCACCTCCCGTACGGCAGAGACGGCCCCGGTTATATGATCACGGGGGCCGTCGCTCACCCGTCCGGTTTCCGGTGCGTTCCGAATGTCTGGGGAACCGAGGCAGTGTGACCAAGCCGATGATTCGTCAGCGAGCCGAACGGTTATACGAGGAGCTGGGGTCGGCCGGTTGTCCGCGAGGGGAGTCGATACACACGATGACAGCACACCACCAGGTCGCTCGACCACAGCGAAGCGCGTATGACGTCGAGTGACACCGTGCTGGTGGACGGGCGGACCCGACACTACGGCGAGTTCTACGGCGTCACCGAGGCGCAGATGAACGATGACGAGCAGCTGCTCGTCGTCTGGGGAAACTGCCAGGCCGAAGCGCTGCGGATCGCGCTGTCCAGCTCCCCGGACCTTCCGTTCCGCACCATTCGAGTCCCACCGGTCCACGAACTCGAGTCCACCGACATCGCTCATGTCGAACGCCTCGTCCGCCGGGCCGCGGTCATCGTCTCTCAGCCGGTACGTGCCCGATACCGGGGGCTCCCGATCGGTGGACCCGACCTCGCGGAGATGGCACCGGCCGCGACCGTCGTGGTGTGGCCGGTCATCCGCTACGGCGGGTTGTTCCCGTTTCAGGTCATCGCCCGACATCCCGCGCAACCGTCCGCGGTACCCGCTGCTGTTCCCTACCACGATCTCCGGACCGTCCTGGCGGTCAGAGCCGGCCGGACCCGCTTCGACGAATGGGATGTCGAGGTCTCCGCCGACCGCTTCCGGGAGGCCGCACAGTGGAGTGTGGCCCAGCTCGAGGTCCGCGAGCGGCGGCACTGCGACGTCGGGATCTCCGACATCCTGCTCGACGTCGGGGCCGACGCCGCACATACGATCAACCATCCCGGCAACCGGGTACTACTGACCCTCGGCGGTCGGATTCTCGAGGCGCTCGGGGCGTCGGCGCCGGTCCCGCCGTCACGCGACCTGCTCGGCAACATCCGGGCGCCGCTGGAACGACGGGTGATCGACGCGCTCGGTATCCAGGCGACCCCGCGAGCGTCCTGGGACGTCGGCGGTGCGGTGCTGACCGAGGAAGAGGTGCACCGCAGTCAGATGCAGTGGTACGCAGAGCGTCCCGAGTTCATCGACGCCGTGCTGGACCGGTACGGCGATCTCATCGAGATCCTGGGAATGTCATGACGAGCCCAGTGGGGCACCTCCTCGTCGGCCCCCGCTCGCACGGTGTGGTGCGGTATGCCCAGTCTGTCTTCGACGCGGTGACGGCCGAGGGTGGCGATCATCGGCTGGTACACCTCCGCACGCGGTGTGCCGGCGTGTCCTCGATTCTGACCGAGTGCGCACACGTGCACATGCACGTGACCGACCGTCTGTTCGGACACACTCCGTTGCGAGCGCGGGACAACCTGCTCGCCATGATTGCGGGGCTCCGACGCCCGGTCTCGGTGACGTTGCACGATCTGCCGCAGCCCTCGGATGGACGGGCGATGCCGGCCCGCATCGAGTTCTTCCGAGCGGTGGCCCGGTCTTCGGCGGGCGTGATCGTGTCCAGCCGACACGAGGCGTCGCTCTTCGCCGAGTATGTGGACGCGTCGATCGAGGTGGAGGTCGTGCCGCTGATGTTCGATGCCGTCCGTGCCCACAAGCCCTCGGACTCAGACGAATTGACCGTCGGTGTGCTCGGCTACCTGTATCCGGGGAAGGGTCACATCGAGACGCTCAGAGCGATGGCCGGTCTCGATCCGTCGGTCGGCTTCGTGGCGCTCGGAACTCCGTCGCCCGGCCACGACGATCTCGCCGACGACCTCGCGAAGCTCGCCGCGGACACGGGGAGGCGATGCACGATCACCGGCTACCTGACCGACGACGAACTCCGCCGGGCGTCGGCGGACGTCACGGTTCCGGTCGCATACCACCGGCACATGTCGGCATCCGGCTCCATCAATTCCTGGATCTCGGCCGGACGTCGTCCACTGGTTCCGCGGACCGCCTACACCGAGGAACTCGCCGCTCGGTCGCCGGGCGTGCTCACGATGCACGACAACAACGACGCGGCGCTTCGGGCCGCCATCGAGAGTGCGTTCGCGGATCCGGAATCCACGTGGATCGATGCGGCGGTGTCGCCGTCGCCGACCGCCGCCGACGTCGGTCGAAGCCACGAGATGTTGCTGCGGCGGTGGAGTGCGTGACGGTCGTCGGACTCGACGATGGCCGGACCATCGTGCCCGACAATCGCTGGGACCTGGTCGGAAATCTTTCGTCGAGACCATTGGTGAGCGTCGTGATCCCGTATTACGAGCAGACACATCAACTCTCATTGGTCCTCGAGGCGTTGACGGCGCAGACCTACCCGCCGGATCGACTGGAGGTGGTGGTCGCCGACGACGGATCGAGAGTTCCCCCGGATGTGAGCGCGTGGACCTCCCGGTTGACCATCACCGTGGTCAGGCAGGAGGACAGGGGATTTCGGGCCGCCGCCGCCCGCAACCTGGGAGTCGCGGCGTCGAACGGCTCGGTTCTGTGTTTCCTCGACGCGGATACGGTTCCGACCGCCGGCTACATCTCGCACATGGTCCGACTGGCCGCCGCGGCGCCCGACGTACTCGTGGTCGGCCGACGCAAGCACGGGGACCTGAGTCAGGTCGAGCCCCGCTCGGTGGTCGAATGGCTGTCCGCCCAGCGGCATCTCGAGGTCGCGCACGACCATGAACCCGAGTGGCTGGTCAACGCCTATGACCGCACAGCCAACCTCCTGCTCCCGGGCTGGGACGGCTACAAGTACATGATCAGCGCGGTGATGAGCTGTAGCCGGGAGCTGTTCGACGATGTAGGAGGATTCGACCCGTCCTTCGTCGGGTACGGGGGAGAGGACTGGGAATTCGCGAACCGGGCTTTCATGATGGGTGCGGTGTTCGTTCACGAACCCGACGCCGTCGCCTGGCACGACGGACCCGACTGGGCCGAGCGTGCGGTGCCCGAACGGATCTCGGAGAAGAACGCCGAAGCGCTCGCTCTCGCGCCCCTCATCACCGATCCGGCGGCCCGGACCGCCGGGCTGCTGTATCCGATCCCGGACATCGTCGTGCTGGTGTCGACGGACGGCCACACCGCGGCTTCGCTGCTGCACACCGTCGGCAGCGCCCTGCGCGGGTCCGATGCCGCCGCCTGGCTTGTCGGGGACGACGCCGAAACGCTGGTTGCTCAGCTCGGAGTCCGTGATTCGCGAATCCGGATCGGTGGCCCGGACGCGTCGACGCTGTCGCGGTGCAGGTTCGTCGTCGAGGTTGCCGGGCCCGTGGTCTTCTCCGCTGATTCGCTCGCGCTCCTCGCGACGCGCGTCGCACCGGGGGAGGGTGGCCAGGTGACGGTGGACTTCGGCGGGTTGCGGCCGGCGTCGGTCACGCTCACGGCGTCGCGTGCACGACACCGTGTCCGACGCTGGGCGGAGCACACCGACCTGGGTGCCGATGAGCTCCTGAGGCGTCTGTTCGGGGTCCGGACAGTGCGTTGCGACGATGTCGGGATCGGCGTCGGCGGCTGCGAACCGGCGTTGGCCTGGTGAGTGTGCCGAGCCGCCGCAAAGCGGGCGGTGATCAGGTCGTTTCTGGTGCCCCCGGTCAGACTCGAACTGACACTGGACGGGTTTTGAATCCGTTGCCTCTGCCAATTGGGCTACGGGGGCCAGTGCGCGGGTTGCCCGCGCCGGGAACCAACTCTAGATGATCGGCCGAGCGGCCTGCCAACCGGTACTCTGCGTGCACACAGACGTGGCGTCAGCGACGTGGAGGAGGGGATGGTGACGGTGACCGACAGTGCGACGACCGCAGCCGGTGAGACCACGACAACACACCGCGTGCTGGTGGCCGAGGACGATTCGCTGATCCGGATGGATCTGACCGAGATGCTGCGTGAAGAGGGCTACGACGTCGTCGGCGAGGCGCCGAACGGGCAGGTCGCCGTGGAGTTGACCGAGTCGCTGGCCCCCGACCTCGTGATCATGGACATCAAGATGCCCGTGCGCGACGGTATCGATGCCGCGACCGAGATCGCCGCGAAGCGCCTCGCCCCGGTCGTCATGCTGACCGCATTCAGCCAGCGCGACTTCATCGACAAGGCACGCGACGCCGGTGCCATGGCCTATCTCGTCAAGCCGTTCACGAAGGCCGATCTGGTGCCGGCCATCGAGGTGGCTGTGAGTCGCTATCAGGAGCTCAAACAGCTCGAGCGCGAGGTCGCGACCATGAACGAGCGGCTGGAGACCCGCAAGCTCGTGGAGCGGGCCAAGGGCCTGCTCATGGAGAAGCAGGCTCTGTCCGAACCGGATGCCTTCAAATGGATACAGCGTGCGGCCATGGACCGCCGGACCACCATGAAAGCCGTTGCGCAGGTTGTCGTCGAGACGCTCGGCAGCGACTGACCCAGAACCCCTGGACGGTGCAATGCCTGTGCGCGCAAACCAGTTTCACTGTCTTTACGCAGCCGCAACAAGATCGCGCTAGCTTTCTCCTGCGAGGCGCGGTTCGCCGTACGGCGATGCGCCGCCTTCGTGACAAACGCCGACCGCACCGGCCGACTGCCGAGCGCGCAGGCCAGACGCAAGGAGAGCATCGATGTCCGTACGCTTTTTGAGGAGCGGAGCAGTGGTCGTGACCGCGGCGGCGACGCTGGTGGTCGCGGGCTGTAGCAATTCAGATTCGGGTTCCGACGGCGGTTCCGAGGCGTCGTCGAGCGCCGCCGTCGAGTCCACGCCCGCACCTCCGGGCCTCGGCCTCGCACAGAAGCTGGCGTGCAACCCGCCCAAGGCCGTCCCCGGCCCGGCGAGCACGGCCGCACTCAAGGTCGGCACCCTGCTTCCGGCGACCGGTTCGCTGGCCTTCCTCGGACCGCCCATGGAGGCGGGCGTGGAGCTCGCGATCAAGGACATCAATGCCGCCGGCGGGGTCCTCGACCAACCCGTCGAGCTCGTCACCGGTGACTCCGGAGACACCACGACAGACACGGCCAATGCCACCGTCGACCGCGAACTCAGCGCCGGAACGCAGGTGATCATCGGTGCCGCGTCGTCCTCGGTGTCGTTGAAGGTGATCGACAAGGTCGCCAACGCGGGTGCGGTCATGTTCTCGCCCGCCAACACCTCCGACGAATTCACCTGCTATGAGGACAAGGGGCAGTACTTCCGCACCGCACCGGCGGATACCCTCCAGGCGCAGGCGCTCTCGCAGACGATGGCCGAAGACGGCGTGCAGCGCGTGTCGATCCTCGCACTCAACGACCCGTACGGAACCGGACTGGCCGACAACACCGTTCGCGATCTCGAGGCCGCGGGTGTTCCGGCCGACCAGATCCAGAAGATCATCTACGACCCGAACGCCCAGTCGTTCAACGCCGAGGTCGATCAGGTGAAGAACTTCAACCCGGACGGCATCGCGGTCATCGGTTTCGAGGAGAGCGCCAAGATCATCACCCGTATGCACGAGGTGGGCATCGGCCCGAGCGACGGAAAGCTCGTCTACGGTGTCGACGGCAACATGGGCAACGCCCTCGGTGAGGCCGTCGGTCCGGGCCTGCTCGCCGGTATGAAGGGCACCACGCCACTCACCCAGACCAGCGGTGACTTCCAGGCGGCCCTGAAGGAGGTCGACGGCGACCTCATCGACTTCAACTACTCGGGTGAGAGTTACGACGCCACGGTGCTGAGTGCACTCGCCGCCACCGCGGCCAAGTCGACCGACGGCCGCGCGATCGCGGCCAACATCATCGGGGTGACCAACGGCGAGGAGAACTGCGACTCCTACCAGGCCTGCCTGGACCTGCTGAACGGTGGCAAGACGGTCGCCTACGTCGGCAAGACCGGCAACCTGGCGTTCAACGCAGCCGGTGAGCCGAGTGTCGGCTCGTACGGTGTGTTGGAGTTCGACGACGCCAACAAGCTGCTCACCCCGACGCGCAAGTACGTCTCGGTCGCGGCGCAGTAAGACCCGCACACGACGAGACCCCCGGCTTCGGCCGGGGGTCTCGTCGTCGGTGCGGTCGGCGGGGGAAGTGCCGTCGTGACGGCCTCATGACCTCAGTTCTTCTCGGAGCTGCCCGCGAGCGTGCCGAGGTAGAGCTCGATGATCTTGGGGTCGGTGGCCAGGTTGCGGCCGGTGTCGGTGTAGGCGTTGCGGCCCTGGTCGAGGACATACCCGCGGTCGCAGATCTGCAGGCACCGCCGGGCGTTCTGCTCGACCATGATGATCGAGACGCCGGTGGCGTTGATCGCCTTGCAGCGGATGAACACCTCGTCCTGGAACATCGGGGACAGACCGGCCGACGGCTCGTCGAGTAGCAGTACCGCCGGGTCCATCATCAGCGCACGGCCCATCGCGACCATCTGCCGTTCGCCGCCGGACAGCGCACCCGCCTTGATCTTTCGCCGTTCCGAGAGCAGCGGGAAGAGTTCGGACACGAAGTCGAACCGCTTGGCGAAGGTCTTGGGCCGCAGATAGACGCCCATCTCGAGATTCTCCTCGATCGTCAACGCGGGGAACACATTCTGTGTCTGCGGGACGTAACCGACACCCTTGTCGACGAGAACGTGGGCCTTGGCCGAGGTGATGTCGTCGCCACGGAGGGTCACCGAACCCTTGCGCACCGGGATCAGTCCGAACAGGGTCTTCAACAGCGTCGACTTCCCGGCACCGTTGGGACCGATGATCCCGACGATCTCCCCGTCACCGAGGTAGAAGTTGCATTCCTCGAGGATGTTGATGCCGGGCAGGTAGCCGGCGGTGATGTCGTCGGCCCGCATCAGAGCGTCGCCGGCCAGCTTGCGGTGCTCCTCGGCGGTGGCCGCGAGTTGCGCGGGCGTCAGCTGTCCGGGACCGGGGTCGGTGCTCATCGTCCGTCCTTCTTCGTGTCCGGGGTCGTGGGGGGCAGTTCGGTGACCTCCGAGAGATCCCCGCCGTCCTCCAGCGTCGCCTCGATGGCCGCCTCGACCTTCTCCGCGAGTACGGCGGTGGCGCCCACCGGCCGACCCTGATCGTCGAACTCCAGGGCCTGGTCGTGATGCCCGCCGAGGTACGCGTCCACGACGGCGTCGTTGTCGCCCAACCGATCCGGGAGCGACTCGGCGATGATCTGACCCTGGGCCATCACGACGACCCAGTCGCTGATGTCGCGGATGACGTCCATGTCGTGTTCGACGAAGACGACCGTGACCCCTTCGTCCCGCAACGACTTGATGTGTTCGAGCAGACTCTGGGTGAGGGCCGGGTTGACGCCGGCCATGGGCTCGTCGAGCATCACGATCTCGGGGTCGGTCATCAGCGCGCGCGCCATCTCCAGCAGCTTGCGCTGCCCGCCCGACAGGGAGCCGGCGAAGTCGTCGGCCTTGGCGTCGAGCTTGAAGCGCCGGAGCAACTCGTGTGCGCGTTCGGTGACCTCGGCCTCCTGTCTGCGCCACACCCAGGGTGCGAGTGCGGCGAGGAAATGCTCGCCCCGCTGCCCGGTCGCGCCGAGCCGGACATTGTCCAGCACAGTCAGTTTCGCGAGCGCCTTGGTGAGCTGGAAGGTGCGCACCATGCCGCGGCGGGCCACCTGATGCGGAACCATCCGGCCCAGGGAGTCGCCGTTGAGCGACCACGTGCCGGAGTCGGGCTTGTCGAAGCCGGTGATCAGGTTGAAGAAGGTGGTCTTGCCTGCGCCGTTGGGGCCGATGAGGCCGGTGATGGCGCCGCGCTGCACCTCGAGATGATCGACCTGCACCGCCTTGATTCCGCCGAAAGTACGGGAGATGTTGTCCACCACGATGATCGGATCGGGTTTGGGCGAACCCGCCTCGGCGGCCACACCGGCGAACAGCTTGGCGCGCTCCGCGGCCGACAACGCGGTGACGTCCCGGCGCGTCGCCCGGATGGCCGCAGTACCCGTGTAGGCGGAGTCGTCAGGCATCGAGCTGCACCTCCCTCTTGTTCCCGAGCAGGCCCTGCGGTCTGAACACCATCATCAGGATGATCGCCAGACCGAGCAGAACGTAGCGGAATGCGCCGACCTGCTGCGCGGACAGATTCAACAGCGGGTCGTCGCCGGACGTGGCCTGCCGCAGCAGTGCGTCGGGCACGGCGAGGAGGAACCAGAACAACATGGCACCGAGCACCGGACCGAACACCGTCGCCGCCCCGCCGAGGATCAGCGCGCCGTAGGCGAAGAAGGTCTGTGCGGTCGAATAGAAGTCGGGATTGATCGACTGCGTCGCAAAGGCATTGAAGACACCCGCGAGGCCGCCGATGCAACCGCCGAGTACCAGGGCCTGCATCTTGTAGAAGTAGGCGTTCTTACCCAGCGAGCGGGCGGCGTCCTCGTCTTCGCGCACCGCCTTGAGGACGCGGCCCCACGGACTGCGGACGAGCAGGTACACCATCACACACAGCAGGCCGACGACGATCCAGCCGACCACCATCGACCACAGGTCGCCGCCGAGGAACTTGACCCCGAGGAACGAGTACTGCTTGCCGTTGTCGAACGGGCTGATGGAGAAGAAACTGCCCGCGTATCCGTAGATGCCGTTGGTGGAGCGGGTGAAATCGTCGGTCGACGTCGAACGGAAGACCAGACGCAGGATCTCCGATGCGGCGATGGTGACGATCGCCAGATAGTCCGCGCGCAGTCGGAGGGTCGGGAGGCCGAGCACCACGGCCAGCATCCCGGCCGCGGCGATGCCGATGATGGCGCCGAGCCACAAGGGCTGATCGTAGTTCACCGCCATGATGCCGACGCCGTATCCGCCGAGCAGTGCGAAGGCGATCTGGCCGAAGTTGAGCAGGCCGGCGTAGCCGAAGTGCAGGTTCAGGCCGATGGCCAGCAGGGCGTAGAAGATCGCCGACGGGCCGATCAACTGGGCGATCGCTATCTGGAGCGCTGAGATGATGTCCATGGGTCAGCCGATCCTCGCTCGAGATCCGAGAATGCCCTGGGGCCGGATGGTCAGGATGATGATCAGGATCAGCAGCCCGCCGATGTATTTCAGGTCGGGACTGAGGATGTAGGTCGACAACTGGACCAGCAGACCGACGATGACACACCCGAGCAGTGCGCCGTAGGCCGTGCCGAGTCCGCCGAGTGTGATGCCGGCGAACATCAGCAGGAGCAGTTTGAAGCCCATCTCCCACTGCACCCGGCCGCCGAGCTCCGAGAGCGCGAACATCACGCCGCCGAGCGTCGCCAGACCGCCGGCCAGGGCCCACACGAACAAGATGACCCGGTCGACGTCGATACCCGACGACTCGGCGAGATCCTTGTTGTCGGCGACCGCTCGCATGGCCTTGCCGATCCTGGTGCGCTGCAACAGCAGTGCGACGCCGAGTAGGACCACGATACTGATGATGATGCAGGCCAGGTTGACCGGTGTGATCGCGAAGGGGCCCGAGCCGATCTGGGTCTGCGCCTGATAGTCGTCGAACGGTTCGGCGCGATCGGAGAAGAAGATCAGGATCAGGTAGCGCAGCACCAGCGACAGGCCGATCGACACGACGAGCATGGCGATCAGCCCGGTTCGTCGTCTTCGCAACGGTCTCCACAGACCGAGCTCGTTGAGGATGCCGATACCGATCCCGACGATCACCGCCAAGATCGTCGCCGGGATCAGCTGGACGCCGAGCTTGACGTTGATCACCCATGCGATCACCGCGCCGAGTGTCACCAACTCGCCGTGCGCGAAGTTCGTCAGCCCGGTCGTGCCGAAGATGAGGCTGAGACCTACGCCGGTGATCGCGATGATCAGGCCGAACCGTATGCCGTCGATGGCCAGCCGTGTCAGCTCGGAGACCGCCGACACCTCGGTGCCGGTGCGGACGTCGCCGAAGGAGAAGATGACCGGTCGCGCGGTGCCCCCACTGACGTCGACGGGCAGCTCCGCCTTCTGGACCTCGACGCCGTCGGGGAGTGAGTCGGTGTTGATGACGATCGTGTACTGGCCGGGTGGCACGTTGATGGACCACGCACCCGTGGCCGACGAGGTCGCGGTGCCGACAACGGTTCCGGATGCGTCCTTGGCCTCGAGTTCGACGCCGGCGACCTTGTCCGTACCGTTGCGCAGCACGCCGAAGACGCGGACCGAGTCGCCGGGCGCGGCCGCGGCCGGGGAGGCGCCGAACAGCCCGAACAGCATCGACGCGGCGAGAAACACCAGCATCGCGATCGCCGACCGGCGCATCGGTGGAAGGTGGCCAGACGGATGGCTCTCGCGATCGGGACGGTCGTCGAGAGCGCATCGTGGCGGCGTCTGCGGCGCGGTGCCGGCGCGTTGCGATGTCACCCTGCGGGACATTAGCGCCAGCGTCGTCACCACGTGGCGACAACGACGTTTCCCGGAGGTAACTTCTCCTCGACGCTGCCCAGTCGGGAAGTCGCGATGTGCTGTCGGAGACCCGATCCGGGTCGTACGCTGGTCCGATGGTCCCGGTCAGCGTGTCCACCACCACAGACGTCGAACTCGCCGCTTCGTTGCTGGCACAGGCCTTCGCCGACGACCCGGTGACGGTCTGGATGCAGCCCGACACGGCGCGGCATCTCATCATGTTCCGCACCCTGCTCAAGTACAGCCACGGCCCGAATTCGACGCTCGATCTCGCGATGCGTGACGGGCAACCGGTCGGTGCCGCCGCCTGGGATCCCCCGGGCCACAAGGTCTCGGCCCTGTCGCAGATGGTGTCGATGGTCGGCTTCTTCCGGGCGATGGGCTCGCGGATGAGCCGCGGGATGAAGCTCGAGGAGGAGTTCGGCAAACGACGTCCCAAGGAGCCGCACTGGTACCTCGGTCAGATCGGGGCGCCGGTGCACGGGGTCGGGGTGGGCACGTCTCTCCTGGGGCATCGACTCGAGCAGATCGACGGACCCGCCTATCTCGAGTGCTCGAACGTCCGCAACGTGCCCCTCTACGAGCGTTTCGGGTTCAGCGTGACCGAGGAGTTCGAACTGCCGCTCGACGGCCCCAAGGTGTGGTCCATGTACCGGCCCCTCCCGTGAGCGGCCGAGTGTGAGGAGTCCGGCAGGCTGTGTCGGGGGCGGTCACTAGACTCGGCGATTGTGAGTCCAGCGCAGAGTTCCCCGGCAACGACCCCAGCCAAGGCCACCGGATCGACGGGCAAGGCGGCACCCGGAGCCAAGGGCAAGACCAAGCAGCCGGTGTTGATGCTGCTCGACGGGCACTCCCTGGCGTACCGGGCGTTTTTCGCGCTCCCGGCGGAGAACTTCAAAACCCATTCGGGTCAGACGACCAACGCCGTCTACGGCTTCACCTCGATGCTGATCAACCTGCTGCGCGATGAGGAGCCCACGCACATCGCCGCGGCCTTCGACGTCTCACGCAAGACGTTCCGGTCGGAGATGTATCCGGAGTACAAGGCGCAGCGGTCCAAATCCCCGGACGAGTTCAACGGCCAGGTCGATCTCACCAAAGAGGTCCTGGACGCGCTGGGTGTCTCGGTGCTGGCCATCGAGGGTTACGAGGCCGACGACATCATCGCGACCTTGGCGACGCGGGCCCGGGAGGACGGATACAAGGTCCTGATCGTCACCGGTGACCGCGACTCGCTGCAGCTCGTCGACGCCTCCACCACGGTGCTCTATCCGCGCAAAGGCGTGTCGGACCTCACGCGGTTCACGCCCGAGGAGGTCGAGAAGAAGTACGGTCTCACCCCCACCCAGTACCCCGATTACGCCGCGCTGCGCGGCGACCCCAGCGACAACCTGCCGGGTATCCCCGGAGTCGGGGAGAAGACCGCCTCGAAGTGGATCCGCGAGTACGGGTCGCTCGCGGCCCTCGTCGATCACGTCGACGAGGTCAAGGGCAAGGTCGGCGACGCATTGCGCGCTCATCTGGCGTCGGTACAGACCAACCGACAGCTCACCGAACTCGTCCGGGACATGCAGCTGCCGACGTCCCCCGACGACCTGGCCATGGTCGGGTGGGACCGGGACCGTATCCACCAGCTGTTCGACGACCTGGAATTCCGGGTGTTGCGGGACCGTCTCTTCTCGACGTTGAGTTCGGTCGAACCCGAGGCGGAAGCAGGTTTCGATCTCGACGGCGCGGTCCTGGGTGCCGGTGAGGTCGCCGGATGGCTGACCGAACATGCGCGCACCGGTCGCGTCGGTCTCGCCGTCACCGCCCCGCATGTCGTGGTCGGGGCGGACCCGACCGGGGTGGCGATCGCGGCCGCCGATGGGACCTCCGCCTATGTCGATGTGACCGCGCTGAATCCCGAAGACGAGGCGGCACTGGGGGATTGGTTCGCCGACCCGTCCGCGCCGAAGGCGGTTCACGAGGCGAAGTGGGCCGTACACGCGCTGCGCTCACGCGGCTGGAAGCTCGACGGTGTCACCAGCGACACCTCGCTCGCGGCCTACCTGGTCCGACCGGGACAACGGACGTTCAACCTCGACGACCTCGCGCTGCGCTACCTGCGTCGTGAACTGCGCGCCGACGGCGGCCCGGGCGACGGCCAGATGTCGTTGCTCGACGACGATTCGGACGGGCGGGTGGCCGAACAGCACATGCTCGAGGCGCGGGCGGTCCAGGAACTCGCCGACACGCTCGACACGGAACTGGACCGGATCGACTCCAAACCGCTGCTCACCGAGATGGAACTGCCGCTGTCGTTCGTGCTCGCCGATGCCGAGGCCGCGGGCATCGCCGTCGACGTCGATCATTTCGGTGCCCTCGAGCGGATGTTCGCCGACCGGATCCGCGCCGCGGCCGAGGCGGCCTACGAGGTCATCGGAGAACAGATCAACCTCGGTTCGCCGAAACAGTTGCAGACCATTCTCTTCGACAAGCTGGACATGCCGAAGACGAAGAAGACCAAGACCGGCTACACCACCGACGCCGACGCGTTGCAGTCGTTGTACGAGAAGACCGAGCATCCCTTTCTCGCACACCTCCTCGAGCACCGCGACGCGACGCGGCTGAAGGTCACTGTCGACGGGCTGCTGAAGTCGGTCGCGGACGACGGACGTATTCACACGACGTTCAATCAGACGATCGCCGCGACGGGACGCCTCTCGTCCACCGAACCGAATCTGCAGAACATCCCGGTGCGTACCGAGGCGGGCCGCGAGATCAGGCGCGGCTTCATCGTCGGCGCCGACACCGCGACCGGTGTGCCCTACGACTGCCTCATGACCGCCGACTACAGCCAGATCGAGATGCGGATCATGGCACACCTGTCGGAGGACGCCGGCCTCATCGAGGCCTTCAACACCGGGGAAGACCTCCACAACTTCGTCGGGTCACGGGCCTTCGGGGTGCCGATCGACGAGGTCACCACCGAGATGCGCCACCGGGTGAAGGCCATGTCGTATGGACTCGCTTACGGGCTCAGCGCATTCGGGCTCGCCGCCCAGCTCAAGATCAGCCGCGACGAGGCCAAGGAGCAGATGGAGGCGTACTTCGCGCGGTTCGGCGGGGTGCGCGATTATCTGCACGACGTGGTCGCCGAGGCCCGCCGAAACGAGTACACCGCAACACTGTTCGGTCGCCGGCGGTATCTGCCCGATCTGAACAGCGACAACTGGCAGCGCCGGCAGGCCGCAGAACGGATGGCGCTCAACGCTCCCATCCAGGGCACCGCCGCCGACATCATCAAGGTCGCGATGATCAACGTCCACAAGCGCCTCGCAGCTGAAGGGCTCACGTCGCGAACACTTCTCCAGGTCCACGACGAACTCGTGATCGAGGTCGCCTCGGGTGAGCGGGAGGCCGTCGAGGCCGTTGTCCGGGAAGAGATGGGTAATGCCATCACCTTGTCCGTCCCGCTGGAGGTGTCGGTCGGGTTCGGACGCTCCTGGGACGACGCAGCTCACTGATGGGTGACCGGGACAGAGAGTTCGGAGTCCTCGTCGGGGACGGGATCGGACCCGAGATCGTGCCGGCGGCGGTGACGATCGCCGAGGCTGCCGCTCGTGCGGAATCGATCGAGATCAGTTGGCAGCACTTACCTTTCGGGCTGTCTGCGATCACCTCGCACGGCGATCCGGTGCCGGCGGAGACGCTGACGGCCCTCGACGAGCTCGGCTTCTGGATCGTCGGCCCCCACGACTCGGCGGCGTACCCGCCGGGTCATGGGGACCGCACGCCGGGAGCGGTCCTGCGAACCCGGTACGACCTGTTCGCCAATCTCCGTCCCGCCCGGGCATTTCCGGGTGTTCCGGCGCTCCGGCCGGACATGGACGTCCTGGTCGTGCGGGAGAATTCCGAGGGCTTCTACGCCGATCGCAACATGGCGGTCGGCAGCGGCGAATTCATGCCGACACCCGACGTGGCACTGGCGGTCGGGCTCGTCACACGCGCGGCGTCGGAGCGAATCGCGCGAGTCGCATGCGCCGCCGCGATCGAGCGTGCGGGTTCCGACCGGCAGCCGCGGTTGACCATCGTGCACAAGGCGAACGTCCTGCGCATGACCACCGGCCTGTTCCGGGATGCATGCCGCGACATCGCCGCCGGGTTCCCCGAGATCGAGGTGTCCGAGCAACACGTCGATGCCATGGCGGCCCTGCTGGTTCGGCGTCCCGCGGACTTCGACGTCCTCGTCACCGAGAACCTCTTCGGCGACGTCCTGTCCGACCTCGCCGGCGAGCTCGCCGGTTCGCTGGGCATCGCCGGTTCGGTCAACAGCTCGGAGTCCCGCGTGATGGCGCAGGCGTCGCACGGTGCCGCACCCGACATCGCCGGGCGCGGCATCGCGAACCCGGTCGCGATGATCGCCTCGGTGGCCATGGGTTTCCAGAGGTACGGGCAGATGACCGACGACGCGGCCCTCGTCGCGGTCGGTGCCCGGATCGACGCCGCTGTCGCCGACACGCTCGCGCACACCGCGACCCGCGACCTGGGCGGCGAGGCGAGCACCGCCGAGTTCGCCGACGCGGTGGTCCGGCGGATAGTCGAGGGGTGAGCTCTGCGAGCGGACTGGGAAATAATCCGTTGTGCTCGGAGCGCGCCCGATTACTGCTCCCTGAGGAGGCCGGAGCTTGCGGAGGCCGTCACGAAGGGTCTTGGTGAGATGCGTCGCCAACCCTTCGTGGCTCGTCGCTTGCGCTCCTCGCACCTCAGGGAGCAGAGGAGGGCATCGCTTGCACAACATAGACCAGCGGTTTGTTGTTCTTTCGTTTTGGGGAGCAATGGTTTGCGGGACTCTCGGATTGAGGGAGCGGAAACAGGCGCGCACACGCGTGAACGGTGGGTGGCGAGCTGGGGTGCGGCGGGCGAACTACAGTGAGTTGGTGCGATCGGCCGGACGAAGGGTAGTGGTGTGACGCGGGTGGCTCGTTGGCTCGGCGTCCTGCTCGCCGTCCTCGTCGTCGTGACCGGATGCGTGGACAACGAGGCGCGGGAGCGCGCCGGTCAGGTCGTGCCGATCGACGTCGACGTCGCGACGGTGCCGGAGATCGCCGCGCTGGTCCCACCGGAGATCGCGCGCACCGGACGCCTGATCGTCGGGGTCAACATCCCGTACCAGCCGAATGAGTTCAAGGACGCATCGGGAAGGATCATCGGCTACGACGTCGACCTGATGAACGCCGTCGGCAAGGTGCTCGGACTCGTTCCTGATTACAAGGAGTCCCAGTTCGACACCATCATCCCCTCGGTGCAGGCCGGGACCTATCAGCTGGGGATGTCGTCGTTCACCGACACCCTCGAGCGCGAGAAGCAGGTCGACTTCGTGACCTACTACAGCGCGGGCGTGCAGTGGGCGCAGGCGAGCGACAACGACGACGAGATCGACCCCGACAACGCCTGCGGCCTCCGAGTCGCGGTGCAGACCACCACCTACGAGGACACCGACGAGGTTCCCGCCAAGAGCGCGGCGTGTGTCGCTGCGGGGAAACCGGCGATCGACAAGGTCCGGTTCGACAGTCAGGACGAGGCCGTCAACGCACTGATCCTGGGTCGGGTGGACGCGATGTCGGCCGACTCGCCGGTCACGGCCTATGCGATCAAACGCACCGACGACCGTCTGAAGCCCGCCGGCGGGGTCTTCGACTCCGCGCCGTACGGGTGGCCGGTGCGGAAGGGCTCACCGCTCGCGCCCGCACTGCAGCGGGCCGTGCAGTACCTGATGGACAACGGACAGTACGAAGAGATCGCGGCCAACTGGGGCCTCGAGGAGGGCATGATCGATGTCTCCGTCATCAACGGCGCGGTGAGCTGACATGACGTCACCGCACAGCACCGCCGCGTCACCGCCGGGCGAACCCGAACCGATCCAGGCGGTTCCGCTCCGTCGTCCCGGACAGTGGGTCGCGGCGGTGATCATCATCGTGTTGGGCGCACTGTTCGTCTACGGTGCCGCCACCAACGAGGCCTACAGCTGGGGCACGTACGGCAACTATCTCTTCGACTCGCGCATCCTGTCGGGGGTCGGTTACACGCTCGCTTTGACCCTGCTGTCGATGGCCATCGCCATCGTGCTCGGCGTCGTCCTCGCGATCATGCGGTTGAGCCCGAACCCGGTGTTGCGCGGCACATCGTGGGTGTATCTGTGGATCTTCCGCGGCACCCCCGTGTATGTGCAGCTGGTCTTCTGGGGCCTGTTCCCGGCGATCTACAAGCAGATCGACCTCGGCATACCGTTCGTGCACCAGTTCGTGTCGCTCGACATCCAGACGCTCAACGCCGCGTTCCTCTTCGCGGTCATCGGACTCGGCCTGAACGAGGCCGCGTACATGGCCGAGATCGTCCGCGCCGGTGTGTCCTCGGTCGGTGAGGGGCAGACCGAGGCGTCAGTGGCACTGGGTATGTCGTGGGCGCAGACCATGCGACGAACGGTGCTGCCCCAGGCCATGCGGGTGATCATCCCGCCCACCGGCAACGAGCTGATCAGCATGCTCAAGACCACGAGCCTGGTGGCGGCGGTGCCGCTCACCCTCGACCTCTACGGACGGCAGCGGGACATCTCGGGCGTGATCTTCGAGCCGATCCCGCTGCTTCTCGTCGCGTCCACGTGGTACCTCGTCATCACCAGTGTCCTGATGGTGGGCCAGTACTACGTGGAGCGCTACTACGCGAAGGGCGCGACCCGGCAGCTGACGGCGCGGCAACTCAAGACGATGGCCGACGGCGCGGCCACGGCGCCCGGCGGCGCCGCC
>NZ_JAMBDT010000064.1:0-28759 GCF_025143765.1 Gordonia sp. p3-SID1431 | reverse complement strand
CCGGAACTCCCACATCGAAACTGACCGAAAACCGCCCACTTTCAGGTCAGGAGATCCACATTCGTTCGATTTCGAGGGTTTTCCACAGGCACGAGACACGCGAATTCGTCCGCTGTGCAGTGTTTTTGGTTGACAGTGCGTGATTCGCGTTGACTGTCGGGACTATCTCGCGTATCTGCCCGATTTGTGACCGGCAGACTTCAACTCGATTCCCAGACCTCGATCGAAGTCTGCCGGTCGAGTCGAAGTCTGGCGGTCGCCGGCCCACCGCCCTCTGGTAGTTGCTGTGCTCGACCCCGCGGGCGGCTTTCCGCGCTCCGGCAACCGCAGATCCAGCGTTTCGGATCAGGAAGCAGTGGCCCAGTGCCGCACAGTCAACGAAAACCGACGCACAGTCGACTGGTCGGGGGGCCTCACCCGGCCAGTGCGCGCAGAAAGAACCCCAGGTTCGCCGGACGTTCGGCCAGGCGTCGGACCAGGTACCCGTACCACTGCTCGCCGTAGGGGATGTAGACCCGGACACGTGCGCCGGCGGCTGCCAACCGGCGCTGCTCGTCGGCCCGTACTCCGTACAGCATCTGGTGTTCCCAGCTGTCCGGCGCGCGACCGAATTCGTCGGCGAGGATTCTCGCGGCGTCGATCATCGTGGGGTCGTGGCTGGCGACCATCGGATAACCGGAGCCCTTCATCAGTATCCGGAGGCACCGCAGATAGCTGTCGTCGACCTGGCGGCGGTCGGTGAACGCGACCGCGGGCGGTTCGGCATAAGCGCCTTTACACAACCGGATTCGGGCGCCCGACGCCGCGAATTCGGCGCAGTCGTCCTCGGTGCGGCGCAGGCAGGCCTGCAGCACGGTCCCGGTCTCCGGGAACTCGGAGCGCAACGACCGCACGATCGCCAGCCGCTGGTCGACGGTGGTGTGATCCTCGGCGTCCACGGTGACCACGACGTCCAGGCCATCGGCCGCCTCGACGATCGTGCGCGCGTTCTCCTCGGCGATCTTCGCGCCGTGCTCCGGCAGTGCGAGACCGAGCGCGGTCAGCTTCAGCGACACCTCCAACGACCCGGCAGGTGCCGGACGGCGTCCAGACAGAGACTCGAGCAGAGCCAGATACGCGGTCACCGTGGCGTCCGCCTGGGATTCGTCGAGGGTGTCCTCGCCCAGGAAGTCGACCGAGACGGAGAGTCCATCGGCGAGTTCGGCCCCGACGGCGGCCATGGCGGCGTCGAGCGATTCGCCCGGCACGAATCGGCGGACCACTCGTCCGGTGACCGGCCACCGCTGGGACGAGTCCTTGATCCGTTCGCTGCGCGATGCCGCGACGATCGCGGGCCGCAGCACGGTGTCGAACACGGACCCCATCACAGCGCCGTCCAGTCGGCGACCATGTGCGGATACGACGAGGTGGTGGGCGGTGAGAAGGTCTCCTTGATCGTGCGCGTCGAGGTCCAGCGCATCAGGTTCTGCTTCGACCCGGCTTTGTCGTTGGTTCCCGACGCCCGGCCGCCGCCGAAGGGTTGCTGCCCGACCACGGCGCCGGTCGGCTTGTCATTGACGTAGAAGTTGCCCGCCGCGTTCCGCAGCCGGTCGGAGGCAAGGGCCACCGCGGCGACATCGGTCGCCATGACCGACCCCGTGAGTGCGTACTGCGCCGTCGAGTCGACCAGGCCGAGAATGTTCTCGTAGTCGGCGTCGTCGTAGACGTGAACCGCGAGGATCGGACCGAAGTACTCCGTGGCGAACGCCTCGTCGGTCGGGTCGTCGGACACCAGTACCGTGGGTCGGACGAAGTACCCCTCGGTGTCATCGCAGACGCCGCCGACCGCGACGGTCAGCGACGCCGACGACTTGGCCCGGTCGATGGCCGCGACCTGCTTGTCGAACGCGCGTCGATCGATCACCGCACCACCGAAGTTCGTCAGATCTCGGACGTCGCCATAGGCGAGTTCGTCGGCCTCGCCGAGGAACTCGTCACCCATCCGCTCCCACACCGACCTGGCGACATACGCGCGCGACGCCGCCGAACACTTCTGTCCCTGATACTCGAAAGCGCCGCGCGTCAACGCCGTTCGCAACGCATGAGGTTCGGCCGAGGCGTGCGCGACGATGAAGTCCTTGCCACCGGTCTCGCCGACGAGGCGCGGATAGTTCCGGTAGTGCTCGATGTTGGCACCGACCTCACGCCACAGATGACGGAACGTCCTCGTCGACCCGGTGAAATGGATCCCGGCCAGATCCTCATCGGCGAGAACGACATCCGAGACCGCGGCACCGTCGCCGTGGACGAGGTTGATCACCCCGGGCGGCAATCCGGCGGCCTCGAGCAGCGCCATGGTCAACTGCGCCGAGTACGCCTGGGTGGGGGAGGGTTTCCAGACGACGGTGTTGCCCATCAACACGGGGGCGGTGGGCAGATTGGCGGCGATGGCGGTGAAGTTGAACGGGGTCACGGCGTAGACGAACCCGTCCAGTGGACGGTGGTCGAGCCGGTTCCACACCCCGGGCGACGACTCCGGTTGCTCGGCGAGGATCTCACGCGCGAAGGCCACGTTGAACCGCCAGAAGTCGACGAGCTCGCATGGGGCGTCGATCTCGGCCTGCTGCACCGACTTCGACTGGCCGAGCATCGTCGCCGCCGCGATCCGCTCGCGCCACGGCCCGGCCAGCAGCTCGGCGGCGCGCAGGATCACGGCCGCGCGGTCGTCGAAGCTCGTGTGAGCCCAGTCGGCGGCGGCGGCGCGGGCGGCGTCCACCGCGGCGCGGGCGTCGTCGTGGGTGGCATTGGTGATGAAGCCGAGTACCTCGCGGTGTGCGTGGGGCTGGACGACGTCGATCTCCTTACCCGCCCCGAGGCTCAGGTGGCCGCCGATGATGTGCGGGAACTCGCGGCGGCCGGCATGCGACTGTCGCGCCAGCTCGTCGACGATGCGCGCACGCTCGGGCGAACCGGGGGCATAGCTGTGGACGGGTTCGTTCGACGGTCGAGGGGGAGTGGTGATGGCATCCATGACCTCAGTCCACCGTCCCTTTCGACGTCGCGATATGGCCGATCAGCCGAGGTGGGGCTCGTAGTCTTGTCCGTATGGACAAGAATGCCGGTATCGCGCTCGGGCGGTTGGTCCTCGCCCTTGACCAGACCGTCGCGACCCTGGTCTCGTCGCCCCGCGGTCTCGACGCGCCGGTGTCGACGATGGCGATGGTCGACGCCGACGACGTGCACTACGGGCTCGGGCATGCCGCCCGATCGGCCGACCTGTTCCTCCTGGTCGGACTCACCGATGACGTCGTCGTGGAGTGGCTCGGCGGCCTCGGCGCGCACCGCCCGGTCGCCGTACTGGCCAAGAACCCCGCACAGACCCTGGTCGGCCTCGCCGATCGACTGGGCATCGCGGTCATCGCCATCGATCCGCACGCCCGCTGGGAACGCATCTACAACCTCGTCACCCGGGTGCTCGACGCGGCACGCGGCGCGGTCGGGAGCGGCGAGTCCATGGAGTCGGGAAGCACCGGCGACCTGTTCGAGCTCGCCGGGGAGGTCGCCCGCCGGACCGGTGGTCTGGTCAGCATCGAGGACGAGCACGCGCACGTCCTGGCCTACAGCTCGGCCGGTGAGGAGGCCGACGAGTTGCGCAGACTGTCGATCCTGGGCCGCGAGGGGCCGCCGGAGATGCTGGCCTGGCTGCGGGAGTGGGGCGTGATGGACGCGGTCCGGAAGTCGTCCGGAGTCGTGATGGTCGACGCACGCACCGATCTCGGACTTCGGCCGCGTCGCGCGGTCGCCATCCGTCCGGCGTCGGGCCCACCCGGCGATCGCTCCGACGTCCTGATGGGGGTTGTCTGGCTGCAGGAGGGGTCGCGCCCGCCGGCCCGCGACACCGACGAGGTACTCGTCGGCGCCGCAGCTGTTGCGGCCCGGGTGATCTCGCGACGGCGTTCGGCAGGCTCCGACCACGATCAGCGGGTCCGGCGACTCCTCGGTGTCGGCGGAGTCCCGGTCGACACAGACCACCTCGCCGCCCAGCTCGGCATCGCGCCGACCGCCACGGTGACGGTCGTGGGGTTCACGGCCCCCGACGGCATCCGCGCCGGGCAGGTCTCGGCGCTCATGCTGCACGCCAGCGCTTTCAGTCCGCTGTCGGTCACGGTCACGATCGGTGACCGCGCGTACGTCGTGCTCCCCGGCGTCCCGCTCGACGACGCCGTCACGTGGGCGCGGATCTCCGTCGACGCCGCCGACCGCCAGTTCGCCGTATCGGCACGCGCGGTCGTCGCCGGCCCCGACACCATCGCCGCCGCAACCGATCTGCGTTCTGCGATCGATCGTGTCCTCGACGCCGCCGGTCGCGACGCCGACCTGATCGACGACGTCACCACCGTCGAGCGATCCCGCACCGGGGTGCTGCTCGCCGAGATCATCGGATTGCTCTCGGAGAACCCCGATCTCGTCGACAGCCGGGTCGCCGGGCTCGCGGATCTCGACACTCGCAGCGGCAGCGAGTTCACCGCGTCGTTGCGCGCCTACCTCGACCATTTCGGTGACGTCCGCGCGGCAGCGGCGGCGCTGCACGTCCATCCGAACACCTTGCGCTACCGCATCCGTCGCGTGCAGACCCTGACCGGGATGGATCTCGACGACCCGGCGACGCGTCTCGTCGTGGCACTGTCCCTGCGCGTTCGGTGAGAGTCGCTGCGCCCCCGAGTCCCACCGCCGGCCGAGTGCCACCCCGCCCGGTCATCCGGTGGGTACCGTGGCGCCCATGCCCTCATCGTCGAAGGCCCTGTCCGACCTGACCGGCACGCGGGTCGTCGTCACCGGTGCGACGAACGGTATCGGGATGGCCACCGCCCGCGCGCTCGCCCGGGCCGGTGCGCAGGTGGTCCTGGCCGTCCGCGACACCGATCTCGGCGCCCGGCGCGCACGGGAATTCGGCGGTGAGTGCGAGGTGATCCGGCTGGATCTCGCCGACCTCGCCTCGGTGCGGACCTTCGTCGAGGAACTCGACGGTCCGGTCGATGTGCTGGTCAACAACGCCGGCATGTTCCCGCATCAGCATCGGACTACGCGGGACGGTTTCGAACTCGGCATGGGCACCAATTTCCTCGGGCCGTTCGCCCTGACCAATCTGCTCCTGCCGCGCATCAGGCGGCAGATCGTGTCCGTGGGTTCGGAGGGGCATCGCCGCGCCCGCATCGACCCCGCCGACCTGGACCTCCGACGCACACGGTGGTCGCCGCCGCGGGCCTACACCGGGTCGAAACTCGCGGTGATGCTGTGGGGCCTCGAACTCGACCGACGGTTGCGCGACGTCGGGTCGCCGGTGACCTCGATGCTCACCGATCCCGGCTGGGCCGCGTCGAACATCTCGAACAAGCCGGGCCTGGGCGTTCTGCACCGCGCGGCGCAGGGCCTGGCGGGTGTCGTCGGCAACGATCTCGACGCCGGCGCGGCACCCACCCTGCACTGTCTGACCGAGCCGATCCCGCCGGGCAGCTACGTGGGGGTCGACGGACCGTGGGGACTGCGCGGCCGACCGGTGCTGTCGGGCCGGTCGCTCACGGCGTGCGACTACGAACTGGCCGGTCGACTGTGGACGGAGGCCGAGGCCCGCACCGGTACCCGGTGGCCGCTGGGGTAGTGCTTACGTCGCCCTACCGGCGGACGCGGGATCGGTCAGTCGATCCGACAGCTGGGCGGTGAGTTCGTGCGCATACTCCAGTTGCCGCTCGAGCTTCTCGCACGCCAGTCGTGCGCGCTGCCGGAACTCCGCGACCTCCTCGAGTGCCGCCCGCCGGTCCGCCGGAGCCGCGTCGGTGTCGTCGAGGACACTCTCGGCGTGCAGGAGTGCGCGCATGTCGTCGAGGGTGAAACCGAGTGGCTTCATCCGCCGGATCACGAACAGCCGATCGATGTCGGCCCGGGTGTACAGCCGGAAGCCCCCGGCCGAGCGAGCGGACGGGACGACCAGACCGACCTCGTCGTAGTGGCGGATCGTCTTGATGGACAACCCGGTTTCCGTTGCCACCGCGCCGATCTGCAGGTGCTCGGCGGTGTCGGTCCCGTCGTCGGTCACAACCTGTCCTCTCTGCCCGGTCAGCCCTCGCCGCCGAGCTGCCCGCTGAGACGTCGATGACGTTCGGCGCTGTGGTCGTCGAGGCCGACGATGGTGGCCGTCTTGCCCTTGGCTGCGTACTTGGTGGTGACGGCATCGAGCGTAGCGACCGTCGACGCGTCCCAGATGTGTGCGCCGCTCATGTCGATGACGACGTCGTCCGGGTCGCCGACATAGTCGAACTGGTACACGAGGTCGTTGCTGGACGCGAAGAACAACTCGCCCCGCACCGCATAGACGCGGGTTCCGGGTTCGGGATCGGCGACATCGACCACCTCCGTGAAGTGGGCGACCCGGCGCGCGAACAGGACCATCGCCGTCAGGACGCCCACGATCACCCCGTACGCGAGATTGTGGGTGGCCACGGTGACGACGACGGTCGCGACCATCACCGCGGTCTCGCTCTTCGGCATGCGCCGCAACGTCTTCGGGTTGACGCTGTGCCAATCCAGGGTGCCGACCGACACCATGATCATGACGGCGACGAGCGCGGCCATCGGGATCAGCGCGACGATGTCACCCAGCCCGACGACCAGGATGAGCAGGAAGAGTCCGGCCAGAAACGTCGAGATGCGGGTGCGGGCCCGGGACTCCTTGACGTTGATCATGGTCTGGCCGATCATCGCGCACCCGCCCATGCCGCCGAAGAGACCGGTCACGATGTTGGCGATGCCCTGACCGGCGGCCTCACGCGTCTTGTCGGAATGGGTGTCCGTGAGGTCGTCGACGAACTTCGCCGTCATCAAGGACTCGAGCAGTCCGACGAGCGCCATGGTGAACGCGTAGGGGGCGATGACCGACAGCGTCTCCCAGTTCAGCGGGACGTCGGGAAAGAACAACGTGGGCAGACTGTCCGGCAGGTCGCCCTCGTCGCCGACGTCGGGAACGGAGAACCCGACCGCGAGCGTGACCGCAGTGAGTACCACGATCGCCACCAGGGGCGACGGGATGACAGTCGTGAGTTTCGGCAGCAGGACGATCATCGCTATCCCGGCTGCGACGAGGGGATACACCAGCCACGGGACCCCCAGCAGGTGGGGGAGTTGAGCCGTGAAGATGAGGATGGCCAGCGCGTTGACGAATCCGACCATCACGCTGCGCGGGATGAACCGCATCAGACGGGCGACACCCAATGCGCCGAGGACGATCTGGATGACCCCGGCGAGGAGCACCGCGGCGATCAGGTGATCCAGGCCGTGACTGGCGACCAAGGGCGCCACCACCAGCGCCACCGCCCCGGTGGCGGCGGAGATCATCGCCGGACGGCCGCCGACGATGGCGATCGTCACCGCCATCGTGAACGAGGCGAACAGGCCCACTCGCGGATCGACTCCGGCGATGATCGAGAACGAGATGGCCTCGGGGATGAGCGCGAGCGCGACCACGAGACCGGCGAGGACCTCGGTACGCAGGCGCCGCGGGGAGCGCAGGGTCGCCAGCACCGACTGTTGTCGGGCAGGAGTCAGCACCTCGGCCGTCATCGGCGTCTCGACTTTCGTGAGGTAACGGAAACGTCTGTCGCGGAAGGGGTCACCCACCCTCGCGGGCGTCGGGCGATTCCGACGGCCGACGCCGCCCCGCAGGACGGGCCAACTCTACCCTCACGGGAGGGTAGAGATGCAAATGCGGGGGCGCGGATGGGCGTCACGCCACACGACTCCAGGCGCGCAACAACACGCCCCCTGCGCGATGCGCAGGGGGCGTGCCGACGATGCGGGATCAGAGAATCGTGAGCATCTCGTTGTAGGTCGGCAGCGGCCACAGATCGTCGGCGACGATGGACTCGAGGGTGTCGGCGACCTCGCGGACCGCGGCCATGGCCGGGACCAGTTTCTCCAGCGCGTACTTCGACTCCTCGAAGGTGGACTCGCCGTGCATGCCGGCGATACCGGCATCGAGGGCCGTCAACCCGTCGTGCAACGTGCTGATCAGTCCGGTCAGTTCCTCGAGCAGCGGTGTGGGAGCCTCGATTCCGGCCATCTTGAGCGACGCCGCGGTCCCGGCGAGCTCACCCTGGTACCGGATCGCGGCCGGCATGATCATCGTCTTGGCGATCTCCGCGGTCTCCTTGGCCTCGACGAGGAGGGTGAGCGCGTAGTACTCGAAGATGACGTCCTCGCGGGCCTCGAGCTCGCGGGCCGACAGCACGCCGTACTTCTCGAAGATCTCGACGACCTCCGGCGAGGTGTACTCCGTCACCGCGTCGACCGTCGTCCGTAGGTTCTTCAGTCCGCGGGCGGCGGCCTCTTCCTGCCATTCGTCGGAGTAGCCGTTGCCGTTGAAGATGACCGAGCCGTGGGCATTGACGATCTCCTGCAACACCTTCTGGACGGCGTCCGCGAGTTCGAGACCGTCGGCGAGGAGCTTCTCGAGGTCCGAGGCGATGAAGTCGATGGAGTCGGCGAGGATCGTGTTGATGGCGACCATGGGATCGGAGATCGACTGATTGGAACCCGGTGCGCGGTACTCGAACCGGTTGCCGGTGAACGCGAAGGGGCTGGTGCGGTTGCGATCCCCCGGATCGGCTTTGAGGGGCGGCAGGGTGTCGACCCCGAGTTCGATGACCCCCGCGGCCTTGGAACCGGTGGCGCCGCCCTTGGCGATCTGCTCGAAGACGTCCATCAGCTGGTCGCCGAGGAAGATCGAGATGATCGCCGGCGGAGCCTCATTGGCGCCGAGACGATGATCGTTCGACGCCGAGGCGACCGCCGCGCGGAGGAGCCCGCCGTAGAGGTGCACCGAGCGGATGATCGCGCCGCAGAAGGTCAGGAACTGCATGTTCTCGTGCGGGGTGTCGCCGGGATTGAGCAGGTTGCCCTGATTGGCGTTGCCGAGCGAGAAGTTGACGTGCTTGCCCGAACCGTTGACGCCGGAGAACGGCTTCTCGTGCAGCAGGCATTTCATGCCGTACTTCTCGGCGACGGCCTTCATCGTGGTCATCATCAGCTGCTGATGGTCGTGGGCGAGGACCGACCGCTCGAAGACCGGTGCGATCTCGAACTGGCCGGGCGCGACCTCGTTGTGCCGGGTCTTCGCCGGGATCCCCTGCTTGAACAGCTCGCGGTCGAGTTCGATCATGAACGACAGCACGCGTTCCGGGATGGCACCGAAGTAGTGGTCGTCGAACTCCTGGCCCTTCGACGGCGGTGCGCCGAACAGGGTTCGGTTGCAGGTCATGAGATCTGGTCGCGCATAGAAGAAGTGCTCGTCGATCAGGAAGTACTCCTGCTCGGCGCCGGCGTAGGAGACGACGGTGTCGACGTCGTCGTGGCCGAAGAGGCGGAGCAACCGCATGGCCTGCTTGCTCATGGCCTGTTGGCTGCGCAGGAGCGGGGTCTTCTTGTCGAGGGCCTCGCCGGTCCACGAGATGAAGATCGTCGGGATGCAGAGGGTGTTGCCGTTCGGGTTCTCCAGGATGTACGCCGGGCTGGTGACGTCCCAGCCCGTGTAACCGCGGGCTTCGAAGGTGCCGCGCAGACCGCCGTTGGGGAAGCTCGACGCGTCGGGCTCGCCCTGCAGCAGCGTCTTGCCCGCGAACTCGGCGAGCGATGCACCGGTGGAGTCGGGTTCGAGGAATGAGTCGTGTTTCTCGGCCGTGAAACCGGTGAGCGGGTAGAAGACGTGGGCGTAGTGGGTGGCGCCCTTCTCGATGGCCCAGTCCTTCATGGCCACCGCGACGTAATCGGCGAGGGTGGGGTCGAGCGCGCAGCCGGTGTCGACGGTTGCGGCGACCGCCTTGAAGACGTGCTTGGGCAGCCGCTTCTTCATGACCGACAGGCTGAACACATTGCGCCCGAACGTGTCTGCGAGGGGTTCGGTGAACCCCGGCGCCGACACGTCGTAGGTCGTCACGGCCTCGATCGCCTGTCGGCGGGACATGCTGCCACTCATGGATACTCCTGGATGATCTGGGCCCCCCTGTGCGCGGGGGCGCACGACGACGTCGCTACGCCGTTTGTCGCAATTGCGAGCGCTTCGACGCTATGAGCTGGGTGTATGCGCCCGATTGCCCCTGTGTGACGCCGAGGAAAACTAGTGCCCCTCGGAACCGATCGGGGCAACGCCGTTTTCGAGAACCCGTGGCGCGACGGTCTACCGCAGCGTCGCGTTGTCGCCCATCACCGCGCCCTCGCGGCGCGGATCGGCGCCGCCGATCCAGCCGCCGCCGTGTCGCAGCAGTGCGCTGAGCCCGCTCGACTGTTCCTCGACCGACACCTCGGCTCCGCGTTCCCGGAGGCCGCGGACCAACGGATCGTGTGCGCCGTCGTCCGTGGTGTCGACGAGCGGGTGTTCGCCGCCGACGTTGGAGGTCGGGGTGTTGGCCGAGCCGAAGTCGATCATCGACACGGCCTGCTGGGGATCGAGGCCCCAGTCCAGCATCCCGACGATCGTCTTGACGACGAACTGGATGATCACTGACCCGCCGGGGGAACCCAGGGCCGCGACCACCTCGGCCGGCGCTCCGTCGGCGCCGGGCTGCAGAACGAGTGTGGGCGCCATCGATGAGCGCGGCCGCTTGCCCGGCGAGACCCGGTTGGCGAGCAGCGTCCCGTCGTCGTCGCGGGGTTCGGCGGAGAAGTCGGTCAACTCGTTGTTGAGTAGGAACCCGTCGACCATGTGGTAACTGCCGAAGGCGGATTCGATGGTCGTCGTCATCGTGGCGACGTTGCCGTACCGGTCGGCGACGGTGATGTGACTGGTTCCGTGTTCGGTGCCCGGGTGCGACCCCAGGGGCACCGGTCCGAGGTCACCCGCCGGCGCCTCGCCGAGCGAGGAGTCGGGTGAGATGAGCGCTGCCCGGGACCGCAGATAGGCCGGATCGAGGATGGTCGTGACCCCGCGCCCGGGCAGCGGGACGAAGTCCGGGTCGGCCACGTACTTGTCGCGATCGGCGTAGGCGAGGCGTTCGGCCTCGGTGACGAGGTGCACGGCGGCCGGGTCGGGACGCCCGCCGTCGGCGTCGAGATCGGACGGCGGCATCGACGGCAGATCGAAGTTCGCCAGGATGCCCAGCGCCGACGCGACGGCGATCCCGCCGGACGACGGTCCGGGCATGGCCACTATCTGTCGCCCCCGATAGGTGGTGACCACCGGCTTCCGGGCGATCGCACGGTAGTCGCGTAGATCCTGCTCGGTCATCAGGCTCGGTGTCATGCCGCCCGCGGTGCTGCCGGCCTCGGCGACGATGGCTCGGGCGAGCGGCCCGTCGTACATCGCGCCCGCGCCGTCGGCGGCGAGGGTGCCGAGCGTCTTGGCGTACGCGGGGTTGACGAGCCGCGTGCCCGCCGGCTTCGCGGCACCGTCACCCGGTTCGAGCCGACGACGGAGAAGACCAGCGGACTCGGCGCGAAGTTCGCGGTCTCGATGGACGTCGGGCCGAAGACACTGAAGTCGGTGGTCGAGTGCACCGAGTACGTCGAGAACGAGCTCATCGAGTTGAAGGCCGTCGAGGGTTTCGACGCGAACACGACGTGGCGGTTCGCCGACGCGGACGGTGGATCGGGCACCGAACTCGACGTCGAGATCAATTACAACCTCCCCGGCGGTATGGCGGGCAAGCTCCTCGGCAAGGTCGTGGGTCCGTTCGCCGCTCAGGCGGTGCGGCACACGGAAGCGACGATCAGGAAGAAGATCGACTAGGAGCCGGATTTCGGCTCGGGCTCGGCAGACTGCCGTTCGAGCGCCGGACCGGGTTCCGGTATCCGGTTGGGCAGGTGCCGCGAGAACAGCAACGCCAGCACGAGCAGGCCGAAGACGACGAACAGCGACTGCTGCAGGGCCGCGATCTGCGAATCCGAATAGGCCTGTGACACCGCCTGTGCGGACTCCTCCGAGCCGCCCGCTTCGAGGACGAGGGTGCGCGCCTCGTCGGCGGAGATGATCGGCACTCCCTGGTCGTCGACGGCGGCGACGATGCGTTGCTGGTCGATGGGAGAGAGGTTCTCGGCGTCGTTGACCGCCGACACGAAGCCCGACGACAGCATGAGCAGGAAGACCGATCCCGCGACCGCGGTGCCGAACGACGACCCCAGGTTCTGGAAGGTGCCCTGCAGGCCGCCGACCTCCGAGGTGTCCTTCTCCTCGACGGCGGACATGTTGACGTTGCCGAGTTGTGAAGCGAGCAGACCGAAGCCGGCGCCGACCACGAACATGCCCGCGGCGAAGGCGGCGTTGCGCAGATCGATTCCCACCGAGGCGATGACGAGGAGTGTCCCCAGCGCCATCGTGATCTGTCCGCCGCGGGCGATGAACCGTGCGGAACGCCGTGCGGTGAGCCAGGATCCGAGGATCGAGAACAGGACGAGCCCGACCGAGAGCGGCAGGATCTTCACCCCGGTCTGCAGTGCGTCGCGTCCGAGCATCGTCTGCAGGTACACGGGGACCACGAAGAAGAGGGCGGCGATCGCGAAGTACTGGGCGAGGAATCCGCCGAGTCCGCTTCGGAGAGCAGCGATGCGGAAGAGTTCGACACGCAGCAGCGGTTGGCGGCCGGACGTCGCCAGGGTGCGCTGCCGCAGGACGAACAACCAGAGCACGACGACCCCGGCGAGCAACAGGTATGCCACGGGGGAGACGCCCAGCGGGGCGATCTCGTCCCCGCCGATCTCCGGCGGATGCTGCGGCTTCAGCCAACCCCACGTCTTCGACTGCAGGACGCCGTAGACGATCAGCGACAGGCCGCCGGCGGATGCCACGACGCTGAGGGGGTCGATGCGTACCTCCGGGTCGCGGGGTACGTCACGAATCAGCTTGGCCGCGAACAGGACCGCTACCATGACGACGGTCTCGGCGACGAACACGTAGCGCCACGACAGATAGGTGGTCATCACGCCACCGAGCAGCGGGCCGACGGCGGCGGCCAGCCCGGTGACCGCGCCCAGGATCGAGAATGCGGTGACCCGGGCCTTGCCCGTGTAGTTGATGGCGGCCAGCGATGCGATCGCGGGGATGACGAGCACCGCGCCCAGCCCCTCGACGAGTGACCAGCCGATGAGCAGGACGGTCAGGTTGGGACTCAGCGCCGTGGTCAGCGAGCCGATGCCGTAGATGACCGCACCGATCTTGAATGCTCTTGCGCGCCCCATCAAGTCGCCGAGCTTGCCTCCGGTCAGCATGAAGGCGGCCATCGTCAGCGCATAGAAGGTGATCGCGGCCTGCATGCCGGTGATCGAGGTCCCGAGGTCGTCGGCCACGACCGAGATGGACACGTTCATCACGGTGCTGTCGAGCACCATCACGAACTGTGAGACGGCCAGGATGATGATCACAGACCAAGAGCGCATCGTCAGTCTCCTCAGATGTGGTGAGCGCTCTGATCTTTACAGGTTCGGCGGTTTACTGCGCGGGATTGAGCATCGGTACGAGGAACTGGCGCGCCACCGTGGCGAGCTGCGCGTCGTCGGTGATGTCGACGACGCGGCTGGGCACGGTGAGGAACGACGCGGAGATGCGGACCATCATCTCGGCCACGAGATCGACGTCGAGTTCGTCGGAGATGTTGCCCGCCAGCTGTTCCCGGCGCAGCTGGGCGGCGACGAAGTGCTGGACCGTCGCGAGCAGCATGCCGTCGCCGCCGATCATCGATTCGATCAGCATGCTGGGCTCGGCGTCGCTGATCTCACCGATGAGCGGGTTGCCGGCGATCGCCCGCAGCGAACCGACGAACCCGACGACGACGCGGTCGGCCACGGTGTCGGCGCGGGGGATCTCCGCGCGGAACCGGTCGAAGTACCGGCGGAACTCGCGGAGCACCACCTGGTCGACCAGGGCGTCCTTGGTGGCGAACTTGCGATACAGGGTGACCCTCGTGACGCCGGCGCTCTTCGCCACCTTCTCCATCGGCGTCCTTTGCACGCCCAGTCGGCAGAAGAGTTCGAAGGCCGCGTCGAGCAGACGTTCGGCGGTGGGATCGGCGGCCTCGTCGGACTGAGCCGCGGATTCGAGAAACGCCCGCTGGAGAAGCGAGCTGGACAGCGGAGCGCCGGACGGCTGCGTGGTCATTCGCCTCACCCCCTTCCTCACATCATGACCGCATGAGCTTCCATGATCGCAAAATTCGCGAAAGAGGTGTGTTCTGGACCACGCGGTGGTAACAATGATACAAGGATACGTTGTTTGTCACATTGATACATGGAAGTGATGGGACGGGGTCATGGAAGATCTGAACAGGCGGAACCTGATACGCGCGGGCGGTGTCGTCGGCGCAGCCGGTGCGGTCGCGGCGCTCTCGCAGACGACGCCGTGGACGTGGTCGCCGGCGAACTCGGTGCCCGGCCGTGGGCGCGGCGCGGACCCGCGGCAGCTGTGGGACGACGAGGCCGACCCGGTGATCGCCAAGGTCATCGACAGCGGGCAGGTGCGCAACGTCAATCGCCTGCTGCGCACGTGGCATCGTAACTCGCAGCCGCTGCCCGCCGGGCTGCCCTCGGAACTGCGCGACTTCATGGAGCACGCTCGTCAGCTGCCCGCGTGGGCCGACCAGGCCAAGCTGGCCGACGCGGTCCGATTCAACCAGAAGCGCGGAACCTACCTCGGCGTCCTGTACGGCTTCGCCAGCGGCATGATGAGCACCGTCATCCCGCGCGAGGCCCGGTCGGTCTACTACTCCAAGGGCGGATGGGACCTCAAAGACCGCATCACCAAGACCGCGAAGCTCGGATACGACATCGGATCGCTCAACGCCTATCAGCCCGGCGGCGAGATGATTGTGACCTGCGTGAAGACCCGCATGGCGCATGCCGGCGTGCGCCACCTCCTGCCGCAGTCGCCGCACTGGGTGCACGGCGCGACGGAGAAGAAGCCGATCAGTCAGGCCGACATCATGGTCACCTGGCACAGCCTGCCGACGACCGTCATGCGCAACTTCGACAAGTGGAACGTCCCGATCGCGGCCGACGAATCCGCCGGATTCCTGCATTCGTGGCAGATCACCGCTCGCCTGCTGGGCGTCCAGGACGAGTACATCCCCGCCTCCTGGGCCGCCGCCGACTCGCAGGCGCAGCAGGTCCTCGACCCGATCCTGGCGCCGACCCCCGAGGGTCGCAAGCTCGCCGACATGCTGCTCGACCTCGGCATGAACCTCGACCTCTCGCTGATCTCGCGCGGCGTCCTGGGGGCGCTCACGCGATTCGTGCTCGGTGACAAGGTCGCCAACTGGTATCAGATCCCGCGGGAGCCCGTGTGGAGCCCGCTGCTCGAGACGGCGTGGGGTCCGTACGTACAGATCCGCGAGGGCCTGCTCAACGTCGGCATGCCGCGTGAGGCGTACTGGCTGTTCGACGAGTTCCTCCGCCAGTTCGTGCTCTTCTACATGTCCGAACTGCGGATGCCGATCAACATCGAGATCCCGGTGATCAACAACCCGAAGTACAACTAGCCAGAAACTAGCCGGCGGACTCCTTCTCAGCCCCCCGCCGACTGACCGACTTCCACCGCCCGGTCCTGCTTCTTCTTGTTCCGCTTCGGCAACAGGGGGATGCGGGGCCGGGCGGTGAGCCATTTGCTGAACGGTAGGCGTAGGAGGACGTCGACGAGCGCCAGCGAGGCCGTCAGTACCAGCACGACCAAGATGATCGAGCGAAGGATCGCCGAATGCGGGAACCAGTCGAAGAGGCCGCTGAGGAATCCGACGCGTCCGAGGACGTCCAGGATCAGCGGGTGTACCGCGAAGACCCCGAAAGCGCGCAGGGTCGCCTGGGACACCAGTTTTCCGCCGGCGGGCCGGCC
Organism: Gordonia sp. p3-SID1431; assembly: GCF_025143765.1. Classification (NCBI taxonomy): domain Bacteria; kingdom Bacillati; phylum Actinomycetota; class Actinomycetes; order Mycobacteriales; family Gordoniaceae; genus Gordonia; species Gordonia sp. p3-SID1431. Next base: position 12,921 of record NZ_JAMBDT010000064.1, on the reverse strand, counting down.
GGCGGCGCGTCGGTCATCCCAGACGAGGCCGATCAGCCACAGCAGGACGAAGCCGCCGATGTACCAGGGGAGCGACACCGGGTTCCAGGCCGTGTTGGCCTTCCACGGCACGTTGCCCGGCGATGTCGCCAGCAGGTATCCGGCAACGGTGAAGGCCGCGCAGCCCGCCGCGACCAGGACGACCGTCGCCATGTGGTCGCGGAGCCAGCGGTCGACCGCCTCGCGGTGCTGCGCGGCCAGCACGCCCATGGTGATGAAGAGCGCGTACATCGGCAGCGTCTTCCACAGGTGCTGGTAGGCGACGTCCCACGCATGACCCGACGGCCGGGGTAGGTACTGGTAGATGACGAACACCAGAAGCTGGATCGCGGTCCCGCCGGCCAGCATCAGCCACGGCCGGCTCCGGCCCCGCTCGAACAGCCACGAGATCAGCGGGAAGAACAGGTAGATCTGCATCGAGATCAGCAGGAAGTACAGCTGGTACTTGCCCTCGCCGACGAGGAGGTCGTGTGCGAGGCGGGGCGCCATCTCGCCGATCGGCGGGAACGGATTGTCGGCGATGATGATGTGGTCGGTGATCGTGTAGATCAGCGTCCATGCCAGGTAGGGGCCGACGACGAGCCCGAAACGACGCCGCCAGAACTGCCACGGCGACATCTCCCGACCCTGCATGCTCAGCACGAGGACGTAGAGGGTCACCGCCACGAAGCCGTATCGGGTCAGGTGGCACAGGGTGCCGACGAGATTCGCGCCCCTGATCTCGTCGGCACCGCCGTTGATGGCGTTGATGCTGTGCGCGACGACCACGAAGGTGAACAGGACGACCCGGACGAAGTCGGCGGTGTGCGCCCGACCGCGGGGCTTGGTCGTGGGCGCGGGAGGGGCCGACTCGGCGGGACGGGGTGCCACGGTGGCGGAGTCCGATGACTCGGCAGCGCTGGCCGTGGTCTCGTCGTCGTCGGCGGTGCGCGCCGATCCTGATGCCGCGTGCACCAACGAAAAGACCTCCCCGGGTGAAACGGTAGAACGTATGCGGTAGGCAGTGTACGGACCCAAGCTGGCAGGAACCTCAACGCCGGGGTGTCCTCAGTGGTGACGATCACAGCCGGAAATGTCCGGTTCGCGTCGGGTTCGATCGTACTGGTGCTCGCATTTCGACGCCGGGCGTCACACATCGTCGTGGGTGTTCCCGGCGACGGGGGGCGAACTACACGATCTTCACCATCTGAGGTGTGTGGTGTGGCCGGGTGAGGTCGCTCGCGTAGACTCCCGCTGTCGGGGAGCCGCGCCACCGTGGGCTCTTCGCGGTCCGCCTTCGTAGCTCAGGGGATAGAGCAACCCTCTCCTAAAGGGTAGGTCGTAGGTTCGAATCCTACCGAGGGCACCAGTCCGGCCGTTCCACTGCGCGAGTGCCGTCTCGCGGGGTTTCGGGCTACGAACTCGCGCCGGATTTCGCGAACCGCCGACGGTAGACGAGTGGCGAGACGCCGACACTCGCGGCGAAATGGTGTCGCAGCAGCGTCGCCGACGTGAAGCCGACCTGGCGTGCCACCTCGTCGACGCTGGCGGTGGTCGTCTCGAGCAGGTTCTTCGCCGACAGCACTCGCTGTTCGGTCAGCCAGCGGCGAGGCGAGATGCCGACCTCGTCGACGAAGCGACGCGCAAAGGTACGTCCGGACATGTGCATCCGGGACGCCATGTCGTCGATGCTGATGTCGCGGTCGAGGTTGGCCGTCATCCAGGCCAAGAGCGACCCGAAGCCCTCGTCGGTGCACGCCGGCATCGGGGCCTCGACGAACTGGCGTTGTCCGCCGTCGCGGTGCGGCGGCACGACCATGCGCCGCGCGATGCGGTTGGCGACGGCCGGTCCCCAGGATTCGCGGACCAGATGCAACGACGCGTCGATCCCGGCGGCAGTGCCGGCGCTCGTGGTCACGGGTCCGTCGTCGACGAAGAGGACGTCGGTGTCGACCTGCGCCTGGGGGAACATGCGCGCGAGATGGTCGCCGTAGCGCCAGTGGGTGGTGCACCGACGGCCGTCGAGGAGTCCGGCCGCGCCGGCGACGAACGCGCCCGAGCAGACGGTGAGGACACGTCCGCCGTTGTCGACGACCGCCCGGATGGTGTCCAGGATCTCGACGGGGTAGTCGCCGCTGACGCTTCCGCCGGGGATGACGACGAGATCGACGTCGCGGCACTCGTCCAGGGTGTGCGACACCTGGATCGACACCCCGTTGCCGACGGCCAGCGCGGTGTCGGGGTCCGGTGTGGCGACCCGGAAGTCGAAGGCGGGGACGTCGTCGTCGGTGCGGTCGAGGCCGAACACCTCGTGCACGACACCGAATTCGAAGAGCGCGACGTGTCCGTACAGGAGGACACCAACCGAATGCAGCACCTGACCAGTATGGCAGATAATTTGCGAACATTGACTGAACTGCCACTGGTGGCCGAAATGATGTGGGCGGAGGATTACTGCCATGACACTCCTCTTCATACTCGCCCTTGTCGTCGTCGCCTCGGTCGCCGGCGCAGCCGGCCTACTGAGTCTCACCGCGCGACGTACCCCCGTCGGCCAGCGGACGCCGGGCCAGCGGATTGCCGACTGGTTCACCCGGAATCCGAGGCGCCCCTACGGCCCCGACACCGAGCGTGTGGCTGCAGAACTGAGCATCCTCACCCGCCGGTACGACAAGCTCATCTGACCCGCCGGCCGCTGCGCTACCGTTGCGGTCGTGAGTTCACAGACTGTCCTCGTGACCGGCGCGACCAGTGGCATCGGGGCCGAGGTCGCCCGCCAGTTCGTAGCCAGGGGACACCGGGTCTACGGCACCACCCGCAATCCGGATTCCGTGCGCAACCCGATCCAGGGCGTCACCTATGTACGGCTCGACAACGCCGACTACGAATCCGCCGAGTCCTGCGCGGCCCTCGTCGGCGACGTGGACATCCTGATCAACAACGCGGGCGAGTCCCAGGCCGGTGCGCTCGAGGACACCTCGATGGCGGCCGTCGAGGATCTGTTCCGGGTCAACGTCTTCGGGCCGATCGCGCTGACCAAAGCGGTGTTGCCCGGCATGCGTCTCCGGCGCCGGGGCACGGTCGTGATGGTCGGGTCGATGTTGTCCAGCTTCCCGGTCGCCTTCCGGTCCAATTACGCCGCGACCAAGTCGGCGCTGAAGGCTTTCGCGCTCGCGTCGCGACGCGAGTTGGCGCCGTACGGGATACGGATGATCAGTGTCGAACCCGGCACGATCGCCACCGGCATCGGTGATCGCCGCAGCATTCACATCGGCGACGACTCGCCCTATCGCGCCGAGTACGAGACGCTCGCCGCCGCCACCCGGCGCAACGAGGACGCGGGCATCAGTGCGGCGAGCATGGCCACCCAGATCGTCGACGCCGCGCTGGCCGAGCATCCGAAACCGTTCTACGCCAAGGGCAATCAGGCGGGAGTGGTCTTCCTGCTCCGGCGTCTCGCGCCGCGACAGCTGATCCTGGACATGACCGCGCGCAAGCACGGACTCCCGAAGGTGAAGATCTGACCGTGCGACTCACCTTGCGAGTCATCGGGATCGGGCCCGGCGGACCGCGTCAGATCACGCTGCAGGCGATCGACGCGATGGCCGACGTCGATGCCTTCCTCGCGCTGGAGAAGGGCACGGCGAAGAGCGGCCTGCTCGACGCACGCCGCGCCATCCTCGACGAGCATGCGCGCCAAGGGCATTCGCTGGTGGAGATCCCCGACCCGCCACGCGACCGGGAGCCGGCGGACTACGACGCCGAGGTCCGGCGCTGGCACGCCGCGCGCGCCGAGCTGATCGCCGGCGCACTGCGCGACGAGGTCGGCGACGGGGGAGTGGCAGCTTTCCTCGTCTGGGGCGATCCCGCCCTCTACGACAGCACGCTGCGGATCGTCGACGATCTCGCCGCCCGCGACGACCTCGAACTCGAGGTCGAGGTCATCCCCGGCGTGACCAGCGCGAGCGCGCTCACGGCGGCCCACCGCATCGTCGCCAATCGCGTCGGCGAACCGATCCACACGACCACGGGCCGACGCCTCGCGGAGACGCCCGCGGGCGCCGACGCGAATCAGATCGTGATGCTCGACGCCGACCTCACCTTCCGGAACACCGCCGACCCGGAGGATCACATCTGGTGGGGCGCCTACGTCGGCACCGAGGACGAGATCCTGATCAGCGGCAAGGTCGGTGAGGTGACGGACCGGATCGTCGAAGCTCGCGCCGAGGCCCGGGACCGGATCGGCTGGATCATGGACATCTATCTGCTGCGGAAGAGTCGCCAGTAGCCGGACCCTTCGTGACGCGCCCTCCGCAGGCTCCGGGCGCTCCTCAGGGAACGGAGGGGCTGCGCTCGCTTCCTCGCACCTCGGGGCCCACCCCGCTCCCTGAGGAGCGAGCTTGCGAGCGTCACGAAGGGTCCTGGTGAGATGCGTCGCCAGATCACAGGTGCTCTCGCGCCACCAGTTCCACCGTCACGAGCATCGCGATGGAACTCACCGCGAGCAAGGCGATCAGCACGAACATCTGCATCGCCGCGGCCGCCCACACCGACGCCCCGCCGAGGACCATGCCGACGAACGCGCCGGGGATCGTGACGAGTCCCACCGACTTCGTCTGATCGAGGCCGGGGACGAGCGCGGTCGCCGAGGGCGGGCCGGCGATCTCCATCCGAGCGTCCCGCGGGTCGAAGCCGAGCGACAGCGCGGCTTCCACCTCGCCGCGACGGACCGACAGCTCGTCATGCGCCCGGCGTCCGGCGAGCGAGGCGGTGACCATCGCGCCGCCGAGCATGATGCCGGCAGTGGGGATCACAGCGATGCCGCGGGCAGGAAGCACACCGACTGTCACCAGAGCGGTGACGATCGCGATCGTCGGCGCCGCCACCGGCCCGGCACACCAGGCGGTTCCCGCCAGGCGGGGACCCCCCGGTCGCACTCGTCGGGCCGAGGTCCAGGACGCGGCGGTCGCCATCACCGCGACGAACAGCGCCGAGGCCCACAGGTGGGGGATGACGGCGGCGAGCACGGCAGCCAGCGCCGCGAGTTGCGCGCCGGCCCGGAGCGCGGCGACGACGGTCTCCCGGGCCAATCCGCTCCGACGGTTCACCAGCACGGCGACCACGGCCAGCAGTACGACGGCCACCACCAGTGCGGGCCCGATGCGCACCACCGCGTCGCCGATGCCGTTCACCGGTTCAGTTCACCAGATCTGACGCAGCGCGCCGAGCATCTCCTCGCGGATCTCGCTGCGGCAGATGACGAAGTCCGGCATGTACGGATGCCGGTTGTTGTATACGATCTCCGACCCGTCGAGGCGACTGCAGTGCAGTCCGGCCGCCAGGGCGACCCCCACCGGCGCTGCGTTGTCCCACTCGTACTGACCGCCGGCGTGGACATAGGCATCGGCATCCCCGCGGACGACGGCCATCGCCTTCGCGCCGGCCGAACCGACCGGCACCATCTGCAGACCCAGTCGGTTCGCCACGTAGCTGGTCTCATACGAGCCGCCCCACCGGGAGGTGACGAGACGCCGGGTCAGTTCGCCGGTGGTCTCCGCGACGGTGTCGGAACGGAACAGTTCACCCGTCGCGGGCAGCGACACCGACGCCTCGGTGACGATCCCGCTCTCGGTCAGGGCGACGTGTACGGCCCAGTCCGGCGAGCCGCCGGCGAATTCCCTTGTGCCGTCCAGGGGGTCGATGATCCACACGCGCGACGCGGTGGCCCGGTCGCCGACGTCGGCGGCTTCCTCGGACAACACCGCGTCGCGTGGCCGGTGTTTGCGGAGCACCGTCGAGATCCACGCCTGCGCAAGCGCATCGCCCACATCGCCGAGCATCGCGCCGCCGAGCAGGTCGCCCGAACGGATTCCGAGGAGTACTTCGCCGGCTCCCTGCGCGATCCGGGCGGCCAGCTCGGCGTCGGAAAGTCGGGAGTTCATCCCACAACTAGAGCACACTGGTGGCATGCCTGAGCTCCCAGAGGTGGCCGCCATCGCCGACTACGTCGACGGCCGTGCGGCCGGACTCCCGATCCGCCGGGTCGACGTCGCGTCGTTGTCGGTGCTGAAGACCGCAGACCCGCCCTACACGGCGCTGATGGACCGGATCGTCGAATCCGTCGGCCGGGTGGGGAAGTACCTGGTCATCCGTACCATTCCCGGTTCGGCGGCCACTGCGTCAGAGCCGTTGCTGCAGCTGGTCATCCATCTGTCGCGGGCGGGCTGGGTGCGGTGGAGCGAGGACCTGTCGCCCAAACCCCTGCGGCCGGGCGGGAAGAGCCCGATCGCGCTGCGCGTGCACTGCGGCCTACCCGGCGAGGGGTTCGACGTCACCGAGGCGGGGACGCAGAAGCGACTCGCGGTGTGGCTGGTCCGCGACCTCGCCGACGTCGAACGGATCGCCGGTCTGGGACCCGACGCGCTCGAGCTGACGTCCGAACAGTTCGCCGAGATCCTCGCCGGCACCACCGGCCGGATCAAGAACGTGCTCACCGACCAGCACACCATCGCCGGGATCGGCAACGCCTACTCCGACGAGATTCTGCACACCGCACGCCTGTCGCCGTTCGCGTCGTCGAAAACACTGAAGGCCGACCAGGTCGCGACACTCTACGACGCCATGCGCGGCGTGCTCACCGACGCGACCGGCCGTCTGGAGGGGCAGGCCGTCGCGCGGCTGAAGTCCGAGAAGCGCACCGGTCTGCGCGTGCACGCCCGCACCGGCCTGCCGTGTCCGGTGTGCGGCGACATCGTCCGCGAGGTGTCGTTCGCGGACCGGTCCTTCCAGTACTGCGCCACGTGCCAGACGGGCGGGAAGGTGCTGGCGGACCGTCGGATGTCGCGGTTGCTGAAGTAGGTCGCGTCGGGCGACCGGGAAGGCAGAACTTACCGGCCGGTAGCCTGGTCCTCGTGACGACACGGCAGAGGATTCTCATCACGGGTGCGAGTTCGGGGCTCGGGGAAGGCATGGCCCGACGATTCGCCGCCCAGGGACGTTCGCTCGCCCTCGCGGCGCGCCGCCGCGAGAAGCTGGACGCGCTGGCCGGCGAACTGCGGCCCACCGCCGCACAGGTCGAGGTCGCGACGCTCGACGTCACCGACGTGGACGCCGTCCCCGAGGTCTTCGGGAGGCTGGCCGACGGTCTGGGCGGTCTCGACCGGGTCATCGTCAACGCCGGACTCGGCAAGGGCGCACCCCTCGGCACCGGCAAGGCCGCCGCGAACATCGAGACGGTGCAGACCAATCTCGTCGGCGCGCTGGCCCAGGCCGAGGCGGCGCTGGAGATCTTCCGTGCGCAGAACGCCGGGCACCTCGTGCTGATCAGCTCCATCTCGGGTGTTCGCGGCATGCCCAAGGCGCAGGCCGCCTATTCGGCGTCGAAAGCCGGGCTGACGGCGCTGGGGCAGGGACTCCAGGCCGAGTTCGCGTCGTCGCCGATCACGGTGTCGGTGGTCGCGCCGGGTTACATCGAGACCGATATCAACCGAGGCGTGAAGACGTCCCTGATGGTCGAGACCGACAAGGGCGTCGACGCGCTGGTCAAGGCGATCGAGGCGGAGAAGGACTGGGCCCCGGTGCCCGCGTGGCCCTGGACACCCATCGCGGCCGCGCTGAAGTTCCTGCCGGCGTCGGTCAGCCGCCGACTGGTCTGACTTCTGTGATTCGTTCAGACAGCCGATGTTTCGCGTTCGACCCGCGGGCTACCGTCACGGGATGCCTGTTCACCGATTGCCGCGGCTGACGGCTGTCGCCGTGGCAGGTGTTGCGGGGTTCGGCTTGCTCGCTGGTTGTGCTCCGTCGGTACCGGTCGATCGTGACCCGATCCCCTCGGTGTCGACGTCGGCGCCGGCGTCGACCAAGATCGTGACCGCCGGACCACAGCGCGACGAACGGCCGGTGATGAGACGGTTCCCGCTCCTGCTGGGGTCGGGGGTCGAGGGCTGGGCGGCCGGCACTCTCGGGGACGACTCATCGGACAGAGTTCCTGGACCATCCACGTACTGGTTCGACGCGGTCGTGCACGTTGGTACCGAGCGCGCGGCAGAGTGGGCGGGGCGGTACGGCGCCGACCCGGTGGCCCCGCCTGACTCGGTGGCGGGCGCGTTGCGCGACCTGGTGCCGCCCGGCGGCTTTCTCGGCGGGCCCGCCCTCGACCGTGCGTTTTCGTCACCGGAGTGGCGCGCGACGGTGTACCTGTCGCTGACGACGGGTCACGTGGTCGTCCTGGGTATCGACGACTGACCTGCGTAAGGTGGCCGTCGTGGCGAACAAGCAGGGACAAATGGTGGCCTCTGGCGCGTTTCAGGTGTTCGGCGCTCGACAGCGGGATCAGGTCGGCGAACTGCTCGGCGAGATCTTCGACCGCACGGACATCGCGGCCTTGGGCTCCGACTGGCGGGGCATCGTCTACTTCACCCTCTCCGACGACGAGACCACCGCCGCCGACACGGTTCTCGGCTTCGACCCGTCGAGCGGGACCTCGGGTGAGCTGGCCACCGTCGACGAGGTGTCCGAGGCCGTCCGGACCGGTGAGGTCGCCGAGGCCGTCGACGTGGCGAGCTTCGATGCGTGGCGAGAGGCGACCGGTACCCGCGCCCTGGACATGGGTGCCTGCGTGCCACCCGCCCTGTATGAATTCCTCGGCGGTGATCCCGCCGAACGAGACGTCGAGCCAACCGATCTCGTCACCTACGTGGCGACGGCGGCCGCGATCAAGGGCCGCATCCAGTCGCTCGGCGTCGAACCCGGGGACGAGATCCCCGATGCGGTCTTCGACGAGGAGTACTGGAAGTAGCCTCAGACCGCGCGGCCCCGTCGTTCCCGGTACCACGTGACGAGGGCGTCGGTCGACGAATCGTCGTGCGTGTCAGGCGCTTCGGGTCGGGTGATGGTGCCGAGCAGTTCCTTGGCCTGGGTCTTGCCGAGTTCGACACCCCACTGGTCGAACGGGTTGATGCCCCAGATGGCGCCTTCGACGAAGACCTGGTGCTCGTAGAGCGCCACGAGCTGGCCGATCACCGACGGGGTGAGCTGGGGGGCGAGGATCGAGGTGGTGGGGCGGTTGCCCGGCATCACCTTGTGGGCCACGACATGTGCGGGTACGCCCTCGGCGGCGATCTCGTCGGCGGTCTTGCCGAAGGCGAGCACCTTGGTCTGGGCGAAGAAGTTGCTCATCAACAGGTCGTGCATGGAACCCGAGCCGTCGGGAGCGGTCGGCAGGTCGTCGGTGGGTTCGGCGAAACCGATGAAGTCCGCGGGCACCATCCGCGTGCCCTGGTGCAGCAGTTGGTAGAAGGCGTGCTGGCCGTTGGTTCCCGGTTCGCCCCAGAAGATCTCGCCGGTGTCGGTGGTGACGTGGTGGCCGCCGGCGGTGACCGACTTGCCGTTGGACTCCATCGTCAGCTGCTGCAGGTAGGCGGCGAAGCGGGCCATGTCGTTGCTGTAGGGCAGGACCGCGCGAACGCCGACATCCCAGAAGTTGTTGTACCAGAGGCCGATCAGGCCGAGAATGACCGGTGCGTTGCGTTCGAGGGGCTGGGTGCGGAAGTGCTCGTCGACCATGTGGAAGCCGTCGAGGAACTCGGCGAAGCGTTCCTTGCCGATCGCGGCCATCACCGACAGCCCGATCGCGGAGTCCACCGAGTACCGGCCGCCGACCCAGTCCCAGAAGCCGAACATGTTGTCGGTGTCGATGCCGAACTCCGCCACTTCGGCGGCGTTGGTGCTGACGGCGACGAAATGCTTTGCCACGGCGTCGGTGTCGGCGTCGAGCGCCTGCAGGAGCCAGGTGCGTGCGGCGGCGGCGTTGGTGAGTGTCTCGAGAGTGGTGAAGGTCTTCGAGGCGATGATGAACAGTGTCGTCTCGGCGTCGAGGTCGGCGAGGGTGCCGACCATGTCCGCGGGGTCGACGTTGGAGACGAAGTGGCAGCGGATCCCGGCGTCGACGTAGTGGCGTAGCGCCTGATAGACCATCACCGGACCGAGGTCGGAGCCGCCGATGCCGATGTTGACGACGTCGGTGATGGGTTTTCCGGTGTGTCCCTTCCACTCTCCGCTGCGGAGGCGGTCGGTGAACTCGCCCATCCGGGTCAGGACCTCGTGCACGTCGGCGACGACGTCCTGGCCGTCGACGGTCAGTGTCGCATCGGCCGGCAGGCGTAGCGCGGTGTGCAGGACGGCGCGGTCCTCGGAGGTGTTGATGTGGGCGCCGGCGAACATGTCGTCGCGGATCTCCTCGAGACCGACCTCGCGGGCCAGGCTCATCAGGAGTTCGAGCGTCTCGCGCAGCACCCGGTGCTTCGAGTAGTCGATGTGCAGATCGCCGACGTCGACGGTGAGTTCGCGCCCGCGCGTGGGATCGATCGCGAACACCTCACGCAGGTGCATGGCGTACACATGCGGCTGATGAGCCGCGAGCGCCTGCCAGGACTGCGTCGCGGTGATGTCGCCGTGGTCGGTGCCGGTGAAGTCGCTGCCAGGTGCCTGGGTGCTCATGACCACCAACCTTATGTGCTCGGCGTCGTGCCCGCGACGGTCGTCACACGTGGCGCGCAGGCGTCAGCGGATCACCGCGTCGGTGTGCGAGGGGCCGGCGGGTCAGCGGCCCAGTGGCCCTCGCCCCAGACGCAGCAGCAGCATCGCGAGGGTGTGTCCCTCCTGGCCGAGATCCTGGAAGCGCTCGAGCACTTTCACCTCGCGGCTGTGGACCAGGCGGGGGCCGCCGGAGGCCATGCGTGCGGCACCGATCTTCTTCGACACCGCCGACCTGCGCTTGATCGCGGCGAGGATCACGGCGTCGAGCCGGTCGATCTCGAGCCGCAGCTGGTCGATGTCGTCGGGCAGGTCGCCGACCTCGGATGAGAGCTCGTACTTGTCGAGGTCGATCGAGTGCTCGAACGACGTGCCGCCGGACGGGCGGGGGTCCTGAGCGCCGGGGCTGCGGCTGCGGTCGGTCACGCGCCCGATTTTGCCACGACGCCCCGCGACGACCCGCATGCGGCCGAGTCACCCGACCCGACCACGACGCCGCTCGCGGCACATGGAAACTGGAGCGCATGCCCAATGCGCGGATGGTGTCCCTCGTCGCCCTGTCCCTGATCGTGGGTCAGCTGATCATCCGGGGCTGGCTCGTCGCGACGGGCAACTTCTACTGGGACGATCTGGTCCTCGTGGCACGCGCGTCGTCGAACCCGATCCTGTCCTGGGAGTACCTGGGCCACAGTCACGACGGGCACTTCATGCCGGCGGCGTTCCTGCTCGCCGGGGTGGCCACGTGGCTGGCACCGCTGAACTGGGCGCTGCCGGCGCTGATGCTCGTGGCGATGCAGGCGATCGCGTCGGTGGCGGTGTGGCGGATGGTGCGGGTCATCGCGCCGCGCGCCCGCATCGGTGCACTCGTCGCGCTCGCGTTCTATCTGTTCAGTCCGATGACGGTGCCCGCCTTCGCCTGGTGGGCGGCCGGCGTCAACACCCTGCCCCTGCAGGCGGCGATGGCGTGGATCGTCGCCGACGCGGTCCGCCTCGCACGCGGTGACGTCGACGACGCGCGACGCCGGCTGGTGTGGATCCGCTCGACGATCGTCTTCCTGATCGCGCTGGCGTTCTTCGAGAAGTCGTTGTTCATCCTCCCGGTGGCGTTGGTGGCCGCGGTCCTCGCGAACGGCGGTCCCCGCGCGACGAGGGCGACGCTGCGGGCCGCCCGGGAGCTGTGGCTGGCGCTGACCGTCGTCGCCGCGTCGTGGGTGGCGGTGTACTTCATCACCACCGACCCGACGTCGGGTGAGCATTCGGTGGCGCAGACCGCGCGCCTGGTCTGGCGGTCGGTGACCGATGCGATCGTGCCGTCGCTCGTCGGCGGGCCGTGGGAATGGGAGCGGTGGACGCCGAGTCCGCCGACCGGCTTCCCACAGATGTGGATGATCGTCGGCGGCTGGCTGGTGCTGGTCGCGGTGACCTGGTGGGCGGTGGCCCGCAGACGCGGCGGCGCGGCGATCGTCGTGTCCGCGTTGATCTACGCCGTGGCCGCCCAGATCCCGGTGATGTGGAACCGGTCGAGCCCGCAGACGGCGATCGAACTCGCCCAGCACATGCGCTATCTCCCGGACACGGCGCTGGTGTTCACCATCGCTCTGGCCCTGCTGTGCGCGGCGCCGGCCCGGACCACCGACGTGGGCGGACGGCATGCGCGCACGTCCGACGCCGAGGCCGGGCGCGATGAGGAGCGGTCGGCCGCGCTGCCCGCGTTCGCGTCCGTCGTCGGTGCGCTCGTCGTGGTGTCCGCACTGGTGTCGCTGGTCTCGTTCTCGTCGTCGTGGCGGGACAACCCGACCGGCGACTACCTCGAGACCGCGACCGCATCGCTACACGACGCGGCGACGCAGGGGCCGGGCGGCGTGACCATGCTCGACCAGTCCGTGCCCCTGGAGATCCTGCAACCGTTCGTCTACCCCGACAACCAGATCAGCCGCATCTTCGGCCGCGTGGAGCCCCGGCCCGACTTCGGGGTGGCCACCGACCGGTTGTTCGTGCTCGACACCGCGGGAAATCTCGTGCCCGGCGGCGTGACCCAGCGTCGCACCATCTACGCGGGGGCGGGGACCTGCCGGACCCCGGAGGTCGACGGACCCACCCGACTGCGACTCGACGGTCCGCTCTTCTCCTGGCCCTGGACGATCGCGCTCAGCTACTGCGCGACCCGGGACGGCGAGATCGAGATCGCGCTCGCGGACGGGGAAGCGGTCCGGGCACCGGTTCGCGCGGGACTGGGGTCGGTGTATGTCCGGATCAACGGTGGCGGCGACCACGTCGATCTGCGGCCACTGACGCCGGGGCTGCGGCTGCACACCGGCGCCGGCCGGGTGGGCGAGGCCGCCGAGGCGCGCTTCGCGGGCGGCTGAGTTT
>NZ_JAMBDT010000063.1:0-29186 GCF_025143765.1 Gordonia sp. p3-SID1431 | reverse complement strand
GCAGACGGGGTCGCGCTCCTCAGGGAGCAGGGGGTAGCAGGCACTCCGACGTCAGCGCGCCGGAGTGAGATGGCGGAGAGCTACAGAATCGGCGCCGGCGAGTAGCCCGCGGCGTCGGGGTACTGCCCGATGATCTTCTCCGCGGCCGCGATGACGTCGGCGACCTGCTGTTCGGCGGCACCGACGAAGGCCGTCTTGTCGGCCAGCAACGCGTCGAGCTGCGCGCGGTCGAGCGGGATGCGGTCGTCGGCGGCGAGCCGGTCGAGGAGGTCGGGTTCGCGTCCCTCCTCCCGCATGGCGAGCGCGACCGCGACCGCGTTCTCCTTGATCGCCTCGTGCGCGGTCTCCCGCCCGACGCCGGCGCGCACCGCGGCCATCAGGACCTTGGTGGTCGCGAGGAACGGCAGATAACGGTCGAGCTCGTTGGCGATCACGGCCGGGTAGGCACCGAACTCGTCGAGAACGGTCAAGAAGGTCTCCATCAGTCCGTCGATCGCGAAGAACGCGTCGGGCAGGGCCACACGACGGACGACCGAGCAGAAGACGTCGCCTTCGTTCCACTGCGCGCCCGCCAGTTCGGCGGCCATCGAGCCGTATCCGCGGAGTACGACCGCGAGCCCGTTGACGCGTTCGCAGCTGCGGGTGTTCATCTTGTGCGGCATCGCCGAGCTGCCGACCTGACCGGGCTGGAAGCCCTCGGTGACCAGCTCGTGGCCCGCCATCAGCCGGATGGTGTGGGCCAGCGACGACGGCGCGGCCGCCAGCTGCACGAGTGCCGACACCACGTCGTGGTCGAGCGACCGCGGATAGATCTGGCCGACCGAGGTGAACGAGCGGGCGAACCCGAGGTGGTCGGCGACCCGGCCCTCGAGGTCGGCGAGCTTCACCGCGTCGCCACCGAGGAGGTCGAGCATGTCCTGCGAGGTGCCCATCGGCCCCTTGATCCCGCGCAGCGGGTAGCGGTCGATGAGTTCGCGCAACCGGGTGAGCGCGATCATCAGCTCGTCGGCGGCCGAGGCGAACCTCTTGCCGAGCGTGGTGGCCTGGGCGGCGACGTTGTGACTGCGTCCGGCCATCACCGTCGACGAGTAGTCGGCGGCACGCGCGACGATGCGCGCCAGCACCGCCACGCCGTGGGCATGGACGTGTTCGAGCGAACGCAGGATCTGCAGCTGCTCGACGTTCTCGGTGAGGTCGCGGCTGGTCATGCCCTTGTGGATCTGCTCGTGGCCGGCCAGGGCGTTGAACTCCTCGATCCGGGCCTTCACATCGTGGCGGGTGACCCGTTCACGTTCGGCGATGGATGCGAGATCGACCTGGTCGACGACGCGCTCGTAGTCGGCGATGGCGTCGGCCGGTACATCGATGCCGAGGTCGCGCTGCGCCTTGAGGACCGCGATCCACAGTCGCCGTTCGAGCTCGATCTTGGTGCTCGCCGACCACAGTTCGGCGAGATCGGCGGAGGCATAGCGGCTGGCCAGGACGTTGGCGATGACGGGCTTCGACACCCGGTCAGTGTAGGTCGCGGCCGTCGCGATCCTCAAAACCCGGCGAGGGCCGAGCACACACCGTCAGAACGCGATGCACGCCCCGTTGGACCCGTAACCCTGTCGCACGCGGACGAACGTCGGCGCCGACACCTTCCCGTTCTGCACGGCATACAGGTACTTGTCACCGGTCCGGTGTGGGACCCACGTGGTCGAGGCGAGCGCACCCTGAGGCAGGTCGCGGCCCACGAAACGCGGCGGCAGACCCGCCTTGACCTCGAAGAACTCGACCCAGCCCGACGAGTTGACCGCCACGGTCAGCGGATAGGTGCAGCCGGTGCCGTAGACCGCCGAGGAGAACGGGATCGACGCATCGACCCGCCCGGCCGGCGCCGCCTGCGCCGTCGGGGCGACGAACGCCGTGGCCCCCATGACCGCGGCGCCGAGCGCGGCCCCGACTCCCACCATCCATCGTCTCGCTGACACGCGATCCCCTTCCCCGTCGGTGACCTGACGCCCCATCGTGTCATCGCCGCGTCCACCGCACGGTGAGTTCGCGAGGTTCGGCCCCGGACACCCCGTCCGGTCACTCCCGCGGGGCGAGGACGTCGACGACGTCGAGCAGGGCGTCGCGCACCGCGTCGACCGGCCGCACCGCCGTCTGGGACAACGCTCCCACGATGGCTCCGTCCTCGATGCCGATCAGTTGCGCGATGTGCGCCGGATCGGCGACCCGGTGCGACTTCACCAGGACCTCGCAGTGGTGGAACGCCAGCGATTGTCCCCGGCTCGCGACGACCTCGCGCAGTAGCGGATACCGGGCCGCGAGCGCGATCATCTCGTACCGCGCGGACAGCTGCTGGAGGGTGGTGTCGGAACCGACGAAGACGTCGGCGAGGGCACCCGCCGTCGCCGTGCTGCCCCGGTGCCGGCGCGGAAGAGCGTTGCAGCGGGCGGCGACTGCGGTCTCGTCGTGCGCGCACAGATTGGCGGCGGCCTCGGCCATCAGGTCGTCGAGGGAACCGAAGTAGTAGGTGGTCGACGCCAGCGGCAATTGCGCGCGCTCGGCCACCGCGCGATGACGCACTGCATCGAAGCCTCCTTCGAGCAGCAACTCGCCGGCAGCCTCGATCAGTCGAGACCGCCGCCGCGCACCCTTCGGTGTCGCCGCCGAGGTCATCATGGGAGTCAATGCTGCCAAAGGGCCGGTACCGTCGTATCGCTTTCACCAAAGCGATACACGCCCAGGCGGATTCCCGTATAAGCCCGCTGACCTCGGCGGAATGCCCGACGGCGGTCGGCCGTCAGTCGGACGTCGGACAGAGGGGTACGACGACCACACCCGCGGTTACCGTGACCTCATGCAGTTCGACGGCCTCCATGCTGTCGCCGATTACGCGGCGCTCTACACCTGTCTGCGGCAGGTCGCGTTCGCCGACTTCCTGCGCGAACGGCTCGGTAGCTTCGAGTCGCGCTGCGACCAGGCGGAGCGGTCCGTCGTCTTCACCTCGACGGCCTCGTCCGACCCGGGCGGGCAGCGCGACTGTGTCCGTTCGCGTGCCACCCTGATCGCGGTCATCGAATCGGACGCGATCGTGTGGGGGTGGGCCCATCCCCGCGGCGAACCGGCGGGTCCAGCCGCCGCGCTGCGCGACGTCGGCGCCCGATTCGGCGTCGATGATTTCGCCGTTCCCCGGGTGTCGTTGCCGCCCAGTCTGTCTCGCGACCAGATCGCCGACTACCGGACAGAGGCGATCGACATCGTGGCCGCGGCCGCGGTCGAGAGCACCGGGATCAGTCCGTACTGGACGGCACAGCACGACGACGGGGATCTCGCGGTGTACCTCCTCGACGACGTCGCGCTGCCCGAACCGACCTTCGCCGACTTCGCCACCACGATGCCGACGGTGATGAGATCACTTGCGGTCAACGATCATCGGGTGGCGATCCACGGGATGGCCGCCCGCCGCGGCTGGCACATCAGCTGGCGCACCGGCTCCGACGGCGGCCGGTCGCCGATCTGCGACGTCACCGACGGCGAGTCGGTGGCGCACGTCGAGTTCGACCGGCGCGCGCGGCCCGTCGACTTCAGCTGTGAACTCGTCGGGCAGGCCTGAGACACTCGCCGTTCGCCCCACGCCGGCGTGCGGAACCGTGCGACGATCGGGACATGTCCCCCGACAGTCACGAGGACCCCGACATCACCCATCTCCGGCAGGCGATCGACCTCGCCGCCCGGGCCCGGACGCGCGGCGACCACCCGTTCGGCTCACTGCTGGTGGCGCCGGACGGCAGCGTGGTCGCCGAAGCGATGAATTCCGTGGACACCGCGGGTGACCCGACTGGGCATGCCGAGACGAACGTCGTCCGCGCGGTCGGGCACCTCGATCTCGACACGCGCGCCGAGCTGACGCTGTACACCAGCACCGAGCCGTGCGCCATGTGCGCCGGCGCGATCTACTGGGCCGGGGTCGGGACGGTCGTCTACGCGCTCGGCGAGGACGACCTGCGGGAGATGACCGGCGACGATCCCGCCAATCCCACGCTGGCGATGCCGTGCCGACGGATCTTCGAGGCGGGCAGTCGGCCGATCGTGGTACGCGGTCCGTTCGCGATCGACGCCGCACACGAGGTCCACGCCGGTTTCTGGCAGCACAGCTGAGAGGAGATTCCTCACAACGGTGCGCGTCGGGAGCCATTCCGTTGCGGCGGGACGGGGGTCGGCCATTACCCTGTTGACTCGATGACCCGAGTGCCACCCCTCCCGAGCAATCCCGACGAACACGCCCGTGCGTTCGTCGGGCGTCGTGCTGTCCTGGCCGCCGGCCTCGGCGCCGCCGCCCTGGGGGTCGCCGCGTGCTCGGGGTCGACCCCGCCGACGTCGGTGGAGCCGCGCAAGCTCGAGGGCCGGGCCGACGACGAACTACCGGTCGAGGCGTCACCGCCACCGGTCACCGGCGGCCCGCCGCTGATCACCGGCAGCTTCCGCTCGGCGCGCATGGCCGGGCGTGACACGCGCTGGGCCGTCGCCCGGCCCAACGGGGTGACGGGCACCCTCCCCGTCGTCGTCGTGCTGCACGCACTCAACACCAACGAGAAGTCGATCTTCGGGCCGAAGCTCGAGATGCAGTCGGTGATGCAGCAGTACGTCGACGCCGGGAACGCGCCGTTCGCGCTGGCCGCCGCCGACATCGGGCGCAACTACTATCACCGACGCACCGACGGCGCCGACGGGGGCGCGATGATCCTCGACGAGTTCCTGCCGATGCTCGCGAGCAATCCGGACCTGGACCTGTCCACCGAACGCATCGGCCTGTTCGGATGGTCGATGGGCGGGTACGGCGCGTTGCGCCTGGCGGCCATGCTGGGTTCGCCGCGGGTCGCCGCGGTCGCGGTCAGCTCCCCCGCGATGTGGGCCGACCCGCGCAACTTCCCGCCGCGCGCCTTCGACGGCCTCGCCGACTACCAGGCGAACTCGCTGTTCGGGGCCCAGCCGAAGTTCGCGAAGATCCCGCTGCTGATCAACATCGGCTCGAGCGACCAGTTCTACACCTACACGCGGCAGTGGGCCGCCGGACTCCGGCCACCGGCGGCGTTCGGGACCGCGGCGGGTGGTCACACCAATCGCTACTGGCGCAGCGTCCTGCCCGAGCAGGTCGAGTTCCTCGGGCGGAACCTGGCGGTCTGAGTCGACCGTCGTTCCCTATTTCGTTCTCGCACAACCGATTTCGGTGATCGGGAATGGGACGAGGGAGCGAGACTCAGATGCTGATCCGGCCCTCGAGGGCGTTGCAGCCGATGTCGCGGCGGAAGTGCGAACCGGGGAGCTTGATGTTCGCGATCCGCGCGTAGGCCTGCTCGCGAGCTTCGGCGAGATCGGCGCCGGTGCCCACCACCGCGAGCACCCGCCCACCCGAGGAGACGACGGCTCCGTCGGCGTTGCGCGCGGTGCCGGCGTGCAGCACCCCGTCGGTGTCGGCACCGGTGATGAGGTCGCCGGTGCGCGGCTTGCCGGGGTAGTTCTCCGCGGCGACCACGACGGTGACCGCGGCCCCGTCGCGCCACTGCAGCGGCGGTAGGTCGGCGAGGGTGCCGGTGGCGGTCGCGTGCAGCGCCTGCCCGAGCGGCGATTCGAGCAGGGCCAGCACCGCCTGGGTCTCGGGATCGCCGAAGCGACAGTTGAATTCGACGACGGCGGGCCCGTCCGACCCGATCGCCAGGCCGGCGTACAGCAGGCCGGAGAACGGGATGCCGCGTCGAGCCATCTCGGCGGCAACGGGTTTGACGACCTCGTCGACGATGCGCGTGGTCATCTCGGCGGGCAGCCAGGGCAACGGCGTGTAGGCACCCATCCCGCCGGTGTTCGGTCCGGCGTCGTCGTCGCCGACGCGCTTGTGGTCCTGGGCGGGCAGCAGGGGCACCACGGTCTCGCCGTCGACGAGGCAGAACAGCGACACCTCCGGCCCGTCGAGGAAGCTCTCCAGCAGGACGGGGTGGCCGCTCTCGAGGCACTCGGCCGCGTGATCGCGGGCGACGTCACGGTCCGCGGTGACGACGACGCCCTTGCCCGCGGCCAGACCGTCGTCCTTGACGACCCAGGTCGGGCCGAACCGGTCGAGTGCGGCGTCGAGCCGGGCGGGATTGTCGACGATCTCGGCGTGGGCGGTCGTGACCCCCGCGGCCTTCATGACGTCCTTCGCGAAGGCCTTCGACCCCTCGATCTGCGCGGCCTCGGCACTCGGACCGAAGGTCGCGATGCCGGCCGCGCGCAGGGCGTCGGCGACCCCGAGGACCAGGGGCACCTCGGGACCGATGACCACGAGGTCGGCGCCGATCTCGCGTGCCAGCGCGACGACCGCGTCGCCGGAGACGGCGTCGACGGGATGGTTCGTGGCGATCGACGAGGTGCCGGCGTTGCCCGGGGCGACGTGCAGGTCGGTGACCGCCGGATCGTTCGCCAGACCGATGAGGAGGGCATGTTCGCGGCCGCCCGAGCCGATCACGAGTACGCGCACGTCCATGACTCTAAACGCCGGTACCCGTGACCGCCCAAACGGTGTCGGCGCCGGTCAGCTCGTGGGCTGGGTGAGGTCGTACAGGGTCACGCCGTCGACGGTGACGGCGGTGAAGTTCTCCTGCACCCAGGTGCTGATCTGCGACGACGGTTGCGACGAGTTGCCGCCCATGCCGCCCCCCATACCGGGACCAGAACCGCCACCGATGAAGTAGTGGATCTTCTTCGCGGCCACGAGCTGCTGGAATTCGGCCAGGGTCGGCGACGGATCGCTGCCGTTGAATCCGCCGATCGGCATCACCGAGTGTCCGGTCTCGAGCTGGTAGCCCGACGCCGACATCGAGCCCACGGCAGCTGCGACCCACGTGTACTCGTCGGCGTCGGCGGTGAGCCTGTCCACGAGCGCCGCCGACGGCGTCGAACCACGGAGCAGTCCCCCGGCGGCTCCGTCGCCACCGCGACCGCCCCCATCCTGTTGACCCATACCGGGCATCCCCTGCCCGGGTGCTCCCAATCCCTGCGGTGGCATGCCGGGCATGCCCCGTCCGCCGGGACCACCCGGGCCACCTCGTCCACCCGGCCCACCGCCACCGGGACCGAATTCGCCCTCGACGCGCGGTCCGGCGGTGATGATGGATCCGCTCTTCTCGGTCGCGATGGTGTCGACGGTGTAGGCGACCGGCCCGGCCAGGCCCGCCATGATGGCCCCGATGAGCGCTGCGGCCGCGACGGTCCGACGCTGGGTGAAGACCATGGCCACCGCGGCGAGGAGTCCCACGACGAGGACCGCGTATCGCAGCCACGGCACGAAGTCGGGTGTGCGATCGAGCAGGACGAAGCCCCAGATCGCGGCGGCCGCGACGGAGATCCCGAGCGCGATCCGCACCCACAGCCGGTCCCGGTGCGACCAGCACACCGCCGCGCCGCCGGCGACGACCGCGGCGACCGCGGGAGCCAGTGCCGCCGTGTAGTACTGATGGAAGATCCCGGCCATGAAGCTGAAGACACCCATCGTGACCAGCAGCCACAGCGCCCAGACGACCAGATACGCACGGCGCGGGTCGGTTCGTCGGGCCCTGCCGATCAGTACGAGTGCCACGGCAGCGAGGATCAGGCCGGTCGGGATGAGCCAGGCGATCTGACCGCCCTGCGCGGGTTCGAACATCCGCAGCCAGCCGGTCTCGCCCCACGCGCCGCCCCCGCCTCCGGGGCCACCCGGTCCACCGCCCATGCCCTCCATCGCGTTTCCCCCACCACCGGGGACGACGGCGCCGGTCTCGTTGCCGTTGAGCCGGCCGAGGCCGTTGTAGCCGAGGGTCAACTCGAGGATCGAGTTGTTCTGCGAGCCACCGATGTACGGACGCGACGACGCGGGCCACAGCTCGACGGCGAGAATCCACCAGCCGGCGCTGACGATCATCGCGCCGAGCGCGGCGAACAGTTGTCCGATCCGGCGCAACCAACCACGCGGCCCGAAGGCGAGGTAGGTGACCGCCAGCGGCGGCACGATCAGCATGACCTGGAGTTGCTTGGTGAGGAAACCGAAGCCGACGAACACGCCGGTCAGAACCAGCCATCGCCACCGTCCGTCCTCGAGTCCCTTCATCATCGACCAGACCGCGGCGATCATCAGCAGGATGAGCAGCGCCTCGGGGTTGTCGAAGCGGAACATCATCGCCGCGACCGGTGTCACCGCGAGGGTCACCCCAGCGACGATGCCGGCCCAGTGGCCGAAGTACTTCCGGGTGATCACGTAGAGCAGCGCCACCGAGGCGACGCCCATCAGCGCCTCGGGCACCAGGATCGACCACGGGTTGACCCCGAAGATCCGGGCGCTGAGCCCCGGAATCCACAGGGAAGCAGGCGGTTTGTCGACCGTGATCGAGTTCGCCATGTCCGACGACCCGAAGAACCACGCCTTCCACGACTGGGAACCGGCCTGGATCGCAGCCGAGTAGAAGGAGTTGGCCCACCCGTTGATCGACAGATTCCACAGGTAGGCCACCGTGGTGCCGATCAGCAGCACCGCCAGCGAGAGACGTTCCCAGATGGCACTTTTCGCCGGTGAACGCGTTGCTTCTGAGGAGTCCGCGGGCGCCACCGAGCCCGACGGGGAGACGAGGGTGGTACTCATGCGGCAACCTCCGTGTGGTGAGCGGGCGCCTTGCGGAACACCCAGCGGAGACCGACGAACCGGGTGAGCGTCGCCACCAGGTTCGCGATCACCAGGATCATCAGTTCAATGTGTTTCGTCGCGTCGGGGGCGACGGTGTGGAGAACGAACAGCGCACCCGAGGTGACGACCCAGCCGAAGAGGAAGACGCCGAGGCCGAAGAGCTGGTGACGCAGGGCGTTGTCGCGTCCGCGGATGCCGAAGCTGAAGCGCCGGTTGGCGGCGGTGTTGAGGACCGCGGTGATCGCGAGCGCGACCACGTTGGAGACCTGGGCGCCCAAGAACGAGTGCAGCGCCAGGAACAGGACCGCGTAGGCCAGCGTCGAGGCCACGCCCACCACGCAGAAGCGGGCGAGCTGCCCGACCATGCCCGTCGGCACCCCGTCGAGCTGTGGTCCCGCGGCCCGGTCGCGGCCGATGGAGGCGCGCAGCTGGGCGATCGGCAACCGGCCCATGGCGAGTGCGAGGCCCACGCGCGCACAGCCTTTCAGATCCGCGATCGCGGTCGGCACGATGTCGACGGTGCTGTCGGGGTCGTCGACCCAGTCCACCGGCACCTCGGCGATGCGCAGACCGATCTGTTCGGCGAGGACCAGGAGCTCGGTGTCGAAGAACCAGCCGGTGTCGGCGACGAACGGCAGCAGTTCGCGGGCGATGTCGGTGCGCATGGCCTTGAATCCGCACTGCGCATCGGAGAACCGGGCGCCCATCGCAGTACGCAGCATCAGGTTGTACGAGCGGGAGATGAACTCGCGCTTGGGTCCTCGGACCACGCGTGCGGAGCGGTTGAGGCGCGTCCCGATCGCGATGTCGGAGTGCCGCGACACCAGCGGGGCGATGAGCGGCATCAGGGCGTTGAGGTCGGTCGAGAGGTCGACGTCGCAGTACGCGACGATCTCGGCGTCACTGTGCTGCCACACCGCGCTCAGCGCGCGTCCGCGGCCCTTCTGCTCGAGATGGACGACCCGAACGCCCTCGAGTTCACCGGCCAGTGCGACGGCGATCTCGAGGGTCTCGTCGGTGCTGGCATTGTCGGCGACGGTGATCCGCGACGCGTACGGCACATGCGCGCGCAGGTGGTCGGCCAGGCGTCGCACCGACGAGGCGATGTCGTCCTGTTCGTTGTAGACGGGGACCACGATGTCGAGTACTGGATTCGGCGTAGAGGTGTCGGCGACGGTGTACATCTGCGCCGGGGCGCCCGGCGGTGCTTCTGGGATCATGCGGACAACTCTCGATTCCCAGCCTCGCGTCACCCTGCATGTGAACTGCCAGGTTCCTGTGAACGCTTCGCCGGGTACACGCCGCGGTGTGGACGGACCGCGTCGGCGTGTCCGAGGGCGCCACTACATTGGGGCGCATGGCCGCAACCCTCGCCCCGGACCAGCTGACCGCCGCCAACCGTGTCATCACCAGCCTGGCCGGTGAGGGCGCCGCGCTGCGCGACGACCAGCTCCGGGCCGTGACCGCACTGGCCGGCCGGCCCGCCGATCCCACCGAGCGCGGCGCCCGCGTGCTGGTCGTCCAGGCGACCGGGTGGGGCAAGTCGGCGGTCTACTGGTCGGCGACCGCGATCATCCGGGCGGGTGGCGGGGGGCCGACGCTCATCGTGTCACCGCTGCTGTCGCTCATGCGCGACCAGGTCGCCGCCGCCGCTCGCGGTGGGTTGTCGGCGGCGACGCTCAACTCGTCCAATGTCGACGAGTGGTCCATGATCGAGGCACAGCTGCGCGCCGGCGACCTCGACGTGCTGCTCGTGTCACCGGAACGGCTCGCCAATCCGGGCTTCGGTCGCCGGGTTCTCGACGCCTTGGCCGGCAACCTCGGCCTGCTCGTCATCGACGAAGCACATGCGGTGTCCGACTGGGGTCACGACTTCCGCCCGGACTACCGCCGCGTCGCCGACGTGCTGCGTACCGTCAACCCGACGACGCCCGTGCTGGCCACCACCGCGACCGCCAACGCCCGTGTCACCGAGGACGTGGCGGCTCAGCTTGACGCCGGGGCCGGTGGTGAGCCCACGCTCGTCCTCCGCGGGCCGCTGGCACGAAAGTCGCTGCACCTCAACGTCCTCGACGGCCTGTCCCCGGTCCAGCGGTACGGGTGGGTCGCGCAGTCGCTGCCTTCGCTGCCGGGGTCGGGCATCGTCTACGTGCTGACCGTCGCCGACGCCGACCGCCTGGTCGAGGCGATCCGGGCCGTCCATGGCGACGCCGTCGCGGTGGCGGCCTACACCGGCCAGCTCGACGCCGACCGCCGCCATGAGCTCGAGGACGCGTTGCTGCGCAACGAGGTCAAGGCGCTGGTCGCGACGTCGGCGCTCGGAATGGGTTACGACAAGCCAGATCTCGGCTTCGTGGTGCATGTCGGGTCACCGCCGTCGCCGGTCTCCTACTATCAGCAGGTCGGCCGTGCCGGACGCGCCCTCGACGACGCCGTCGTGATGCTGCTGGCGTCGCAGACCGACGACCGGATCTGGGACCATTTCGCGACCGCGACCATCCCCGATCCCGACAAGATGCGTGACCTGCTCGCCGCCCTGGAATCCGCGGCGGAGCCGCAGTCGGTGGTGCAGCTCGAGGCCGCCACCCGCTTCCGGCGCACGCGTATCGAGTTGATGCTGAAGCAACTGGCGGTCGACGGCGTCACCGACCGGACCGCCGACGGGTGGGTCGTCACCGGCAAGCCCTGGACCTACGACGCCGAGCACTACGACGGCATCCTCGCCGTGCGCCGTCGGGAGGCCGACATCATGCGCGCCTACATCGCGGGCCGCACGTGCCTCATGCGGTTGCTGACCGAATCCCTCGACGACCCGCAGGCCGCGGACTGCGGACGCTGCTCGGTCTGCCGGGGCGCCCTCAGCGAAGGACTCCCCGATTCGGTCGACGCCGAGATCGTCCGCACCGTGACCTCGACGCTGCGTCGCAAGGCCCAGACCCTGGACCCCCGCAAGATGTGGCCGGGCGGCGAATTCGGGCGTCGCGGAAGAATTTCCGCCGATCTCCTGGCCGAGCCGGGTCGTGTCCTGGCCCATGCCGACGCCCCGGAGTGGGTCGAGGTGCTGGCCGCGGCCCGCAACGGCGACGAGCGCGCGCTCGCCGAGTTGGGCGACGCCGCGGTTGCGACGCTGGCCGCGTGGGTGCGCGACACCGGTATCCGGGCTGACGTCATCGTGTCGCTCCGTCTGACCGGCACCGTCCTGGCCGAGACCCTGGCCGACCACCTGCGGAAGGTCGGGAAACGCGAGGGCGGCAGTTTTCCCGTGCGCATGGGCGATCCGCCCACCGACGCGACCGGCGCGGTCGAAGCCGCGTACTGGCGCGACCACCTCGGCGACCCGCCCGACGTCGCGGGCCGCGCCGTGCTGCTCGTGGTCGACGCCAACGGCTCGGGCTGGCCGATCACCCTGGCCGCCGCCGCCCTCCGCGAGGCCGGCGCCACCGCGGTGCTACCGCTGCTGATCCACCGGACGGTGTGAGCCCTACGCAAACCCACCCCTTTTCGGCATACCCAGCACCCTGACGAGGGGTGGGTTCGCCGAAAAGTGGTGGGTTTGCCGACGGTGGGGTCAGTCGGCGACGTACTCGCCGTACCCGAGCGAGCGAAGGCTCGCGCGGATCTTCTCGGCCGCGGCGTCGAGGTCCTCGGGACGGGCGTTCTTGTTCGCGTTCGCGAGGTCGAAGGTCTGCATCGAGAGCGCCGGGAACACGTGGACGTGCACGTGCGGGACTTCGAGGCCGGCGATGAGCAGGCCCATCCGCGGCGCGTCGAAGGCGTCCTTCACCGCGCGACCCACGTTCTGCGCGACGGCGCTGAGGTGCGCGAACGCGGCGGTGTCCATCTGCTCCCAGTGGTCGACCTCGGCGCGGGGAACCACCAGGACGTGACCGGGCGTGACCGGTTCGATCGTGAGGAACGCGACCGCCTCGCCGTCCTTCCAGACGAATCGACCGGGGAGATCGCCATTGATGATCATGCTGAAGACCGATGCCATGGGCCGAGTCTAGGTGTTGCGGGCGTCGCCACGGTGACGCCGCCGGCGACGGCGAGTGTTGTCCCCGGATGTCAGGGGTCCATGACATTCTTTTCGGTGTGAGTGGGCCAGAATCATCCCGGGCAGGACGCACGTCCCGAGCCGTCGTCGGATCCAGCGACATCCTGGCCCGCGCCCAACGGTTCCCCCGCCTCCGGTACATGGGCTCCAAATACCGGCTGCTGCCCCACCTCGAACGCACCTTCGCGGAGATCGGCGGGTCCACCGCGGTCGACGCGTTCTCCGGTTCCGGGGTCGTGTCGTATCTCCTGAAGGCGCAGGGCTTCGAGGTCGTCAGCAACGACTTCCTCAACTTCCCGCACATCATCACCAGGGCGTCGGTGGCCAATTCGAGTGTCCGGCTCGAGCCGGACCTGATCGACGCCATCTGCGGTCCCCCCGCCGACGATCGCGATTACATCTCACGGACGTTCGACGGCCTGTACTTCACCACCGAGGACCGGGCCTTCCTGGACTCGGCGTGGTCGCACGTCGACGCCTTGCGCGGGTACCGGCGCGACCTTGCGATCGCCGCCCTCGTTCTCTCGGCCGCGCGCAAACAACCCCGTGGTGTGTTCACCTTCACCGACTCGACGCGTTACGCCGACGGTCGTCGCGACCTGACGATGTCGCTGCGCGACCACTTCCGCCTGCGGGCGGCCGCGGACTACAACGCGACCGTGTTCAGCAACGGACGCAACAGCCGGAGCGTGCAGGGCGACATCTTCGACCTCGAATTACCCTGGGCGGCACCAGACCTCGTGTACCTCGATCCTCCGTACGCCCCGCCGACCGACGACAACGACTACATCAAGCGCTACCACTTCCTCGAAGGCCTGTCGGCCTACTGGCGCGGGATGAGCATCATGGAGAACACCAAGACCAAGAAGCTGCCGAAACGCTTCACGCCGTTCGCCTACAAGCGGACGATCGAGGACGCGCTGCTGCGTAC
This sequence comes from Gordonia sp. p3-SID1431, assembly GCF_025143765.1. Classification (NCBI taxonomy): domain Bacteria; kingdom Bacillati; phylum Actinomycetota; class Actinomycetes; order Mycobacteriales; family Gordoniaceae; genus Gordonia; species Gordonia sp. p3-SID1431. The sequence continues at coordinate 15,524 of NZ_JAMBDT010000063.1, read as the reverse complement.
GTTCGAGCATTTCGAGGACGCCGGCGCCATCGTGCTGTCGTACTCGTCGAATGCGTTGCCGGGCAAAGATCGCATCGTCGACCTGCTCGGGAAGGTCAAGCCGTCGGTGGAGGTCATCGCGATCGACCACAAGTACAGCTTCGGCACCCACGCGGCCGCGACCCGCCGCGACGTGAGCGAGTACCTGTTCATCGGCCGGGACTGAGCGGACGACTCTCCACGATGAGCACCGCGGGCGACTTCGACGACTATCTGCAATCGTTGGGCCGGTTGACCTCTCACGTCGACCCGACCGCGTCGACGCCGGAGGCCGAGCGGATCACCCAGGCCACGGCGCGTCTCGGTGAACTGCTCGACACCGACATCGCGGGACTGGCGGCGTGGGTGCGCGACAACCCCACCGATGTCCCCGTACTGGGGCTCGCGGTCGGGCTGTCCCAGGAGAAGCTGAAGAACGCGCTGCGCGACCGGTTCGACACCAGCGGCTGGCACGCGCTGGCCCGGACACAACCGGTCGAGCTGGTGACCTGGCTCGACACCGAATTCGACCTGGTCCGCATGCTGCGCACCCAGCTGTCCCGCACGTTCACCTTCGCCGACATCCTCGTGGCCCGCGCCGGCACCCGCGCCACCGCCACTCGCGCGGGCGCGTCGGGCCGGCGTATCGAGGACGAGATCGAGGACATCGCCCGCGACATCGGCCTCGACTACGTCACCCGCTCGCGGTTCGCGGGACGCAACGGCCGGACCGCGCCCGCCGACCTCATCGTCGGCGACCCGTCGTCGGCCGACATCGTGGTGGCGGCCAAGGGTTTCGACTCGACCGGTTCCAAACTCACCGACGCGGTCCGTGAGATCGAGGAGATGGCCGAGGTGCGGTTGCCCACCCAGCTGGTACTCGCGGTGATCGACGGGATCGGCTGGAAGTCACGGCAATCCGACCTGCGCCGCATCCATCAGCTGTGGGCCAACCGGCAGATCGACGGCATGTACACCCTCGTCGGACTCGATCGGTTCCGGGACGACGTCACCGAGTTCGCGAAGTTGCGCCGGTTGATCTAATCGGCCTCCGCGAGCGGTAGGCGCACCCAGAACGTGGCTCCCACACCGGGGCTCGTGTCCACGCCGACGCGGCCGCCGTGCGCGGCGACCAGTGCCGCGACGATCGAGAGGCCGAGGCCGCTACCGCCGCCGGAGCCGCGATGTCGGGACGAGTCCCCGCGGTAGAAGCGTTCGAAGACGCGCTCGGCGTCCTCCGGCGAGAGCCCCGGCCCGGTGTCGGCGACGGTCAGCACCGCCTCCCCGGGGCTCGCGGCGTCGTCGACGCTCACCCCGACCGTGATCGAGGCGTCCGCCGGGGTGTGGTTCACGGCGTTGCCGATGAGGTTGCGCAGCACCTGGACCAGGCGGGGCCCGTCGCCGAGCACGACCGGCGGCCGATCGCCCGGGACGACGTCGAGCCGGATCTCGCGCTCGGGGGCGGCGACACGGGCGCTCTGCACGGCATCGGCGGCCAGGCCGAGGAGGTCGACGGGTGCCGAGTCCAGCGGCCGCTGCGCGTCGAGTCGCGCGAGCATCAGCAGATCCTCCACCAGCAGGTTCATCCGGCCGGCCTCGTCGTCGATGCGCCGCATCGCGTCGGTCACGTCGGGGACGCCGCCCTGTGAATAGAGTTCGGCGAATCCCTTGATGGACGTGAGCGGGGTCCGTAGTTCGTGGCTGGCGTCGGCGACGAAACGGCGCATCCGCTCCTCGGAGGCGCGGGCCTGCTGTTCGGACGCGGCCGTCGAGGCGAACGCATGCTGGATCTGGCCGAGCATCCGGTTCAGCGAGTCCGACAGACTGCCGACCTCGGTGTTCGGCGGCGCCGGCGGCACCCGCCGCGTCAGATTGCCCTCCGCGATCTCGTGCGCGGTCTCCTCGACCCGGCGGAGCGGGCGCAGACTCGTGCGCACCAGGACGTAGCTCAGCACCCCGATGAGCAGGACGACCAGCGCGCCGATCGCGAGCTGCAGCCAGACTAGCCTGCTGACCGTGTCGTCGATGTCGGACATCGGGGTGGCCACGATGGATCTGCCGAAGCTGTTGCTGTGCTTGATGACCCGCCACTGTGGCCCGTCCCCGTCGACCGACGGGACGGTGACGGGTCCGGCGTTGTCACCGGTCAGTCCACTCAGGTCGGGTGCGTCGTCGAACTGGTTGTAGACGTTGTCGGCCGACATCCCGCCGGGCCCGTAGACGACGGACTCGACGTAGTAGGGCGACGGCGGCCGGCGGGGCCCGGGTGGGCCGGGGCCGTCGCCGAGGAGACCACGGGGTTCGGCCCACGTGCGTACCGCGTTCTCCAGCCCCTCGTCGGCGCGGGAGATGAGGTCCTGCCGCATCGACGAGGTCACCGCGACACCGGAGGCGAGGAGTCCGATGGCGACGAGCAGCACCGTCAGCGCCACCATCGAGATCCGCAGGGGGACACCGCGCTTCCGCGTGCCGCGGCCGGTACCCGTCACCGTCGCATCAGTCACGGGGCTCACGCATCACGTAGCCGACGCCGCGGAGGGTGTGGATGAGTCGCTTGTCCCCGGTGTCGAGCTTGCGCCGAAGGTACGACACATAGGATTCGACGACGTTCACCTCGCCGCCGAAGTCGTAGTTCCAGACATGGTCGAGGATGCGCGGCTTCGACAACACCGTGCCCGCGTTCACCATGAAGTAGCGCAACAGCGTGAACTCCGTCGGCGAGAGGGCGACCAGTTCGCCCGCCTTGAACACCTCGTGGGTCTCGTCGTCGAGTTCGATGTCGGCGAAGGTGATCTTCGACGACGCGCGCTTCTGGTCGTCGAAACCGCTGCGGCGCAGCAACACCTGCAACCGGGCGACGACCTCTTCGAGACTGAAGGGTTTGGTGACGTAGTCGTCCCCGCCGATGGTGAGGCCGTTGATCTTGTCCTCCACCGTGTCGCGCGCCGACAGGAACAGGGCCGGCGCCTCGACCCCGTCGGCACGCAGCCGACGCAGCAGCCCGAACCCGTCCATCCCCGGCATCATCACGTCGAGGACGAGGACGTCGGGTTTGGCGATGCGGCATCGGTCGAGGGCCGCCGGACCGTCGGCGGCGGTCTCGACCTCGTAGCCCTGGAACTTCAGCGACACCGACAGCAATTGACGGATGTTCTCCTCGTCGTCGACCACGAGGACCTTCGCGCCGCGCGTGCTGTTCTGTTTCGCCACTTCACTCACACGACCAGAGTCCCAGCCGGCCCTGGAACCTCACTGTAGGCACGCTGGGAGATTCCTGTGAACGCTGACCAGCGGGTTCTGCGCGGCCGGGGGTCACGCGTCGGGGTCACCGTACGCAGCGGCCATCTCCTCCGAACCGCGCCAGCGCGAGTAGGTCGGGCCCTGCGGCCAGCCGTCCGGCGAATCCTGCCACTCCTCCTGGCGTCCGTAGGGCAGGACGTCGAGGAGTCCGAAGGTGAATCCGAGTTGTTCCGTACCACGACCGGTCGAGTGCCAGGTGCGATACACGGTGTCACCGTCGCGGAGGAAGACGTTGAGGGCGAAGCCTTCGCCCGGGGCGGCGTCGACGTCTGCGGAGAAGGTCGTACCCGCCGACGAGTACCAGTCCATGCGGTTTCCGACGCGCCGCTTGTAGGCCAGGATCTCGTCCATCGGCCCGTGCGTGATGATGACGAACCGCGCGTCGTAGTCGGCGAGGTAGTCGAGCCGAGAGAACTGGGTGGTGAACCCGGTACAACCCGGGCACTGGAACCGGGCGCCGTCGGTCCACATGTGGTTGTAGACGATCAGCTGTGACCGTCCGTCGAAGACGTCGACGAGTCGGATCGGCCCGTCGGGCCCGGTGAGGACGTAATCGTCCATCTCGACCATCGGGAGTCGACGCCGCTGTGCCGCCACCGCGTCGAGCTCGCGGGTGGCCGCCTTCTCGCGGCGGCGTAGGTCGGCCAGCGCAGCCGCCCAGGTCTCGCGGTCGGCTACGGGTGGGAGTGCCCCGGTCATGACGATGCCTTTCGCTCGGTGGTGAGAACAGTCCACCGGGTCTGACCCGCGCCCGTGGCGGAATTCATCGGAAGGCAGCGCACACCGCTACGGAGCGGAGAGGGCGTATGTGCTCTGGAGCCGTCGGACGTGCTCGCGGACCTCGTACAACTCCCGACGCGCTGCTCGCTGCGCCTTCTCGCCACCGGCACCGGCCTGCAGCCGGTCCACGAGGGAGTCCGCGACGCGTTCCAGCTCTTCGACCAGCACCCGCGCCTGCGCCTGCGCGGCCGGGTCGATGGGTCGCCGTGACGGAACCATGGGTGTCATCGTAGGTTCTCCGATCGTTAACCGCCTACCGCCACCATTTCTGCCCATGGGGGAATCGAAGTTCGAGGCGGCCGGCCGGGCGCAGGCTGCGATGCTGCTCCGGGAGTTGGAGAGGCACGCTCACTTCCTCGCGGCGCGGATAGCGCAGGCGGGGCGTCGCAGCCGTGACATCACCGGCGAGATCACCGAGTTGAACGAGACCTACGAGATGATCGGGGCACTCAGATCGCACTATGGAGACCTGCGCTCACCGGCGACGACCGTTGACGTGGGCCGACGAGGAGCTCGAGATCGCCCCCGGCCGACCAGACGCTTGGCCGTCGACCGAGATTGAGTGTCGGTGGCGGCGAGATGAACTGTCAGTGAATCCATCCGTCGTGACAGTCGATGTTGTCGCATTCGCACTAAATTGTGTGCATGGATGCTAATGACGAGCGGCGTCAGATCAGCGAAGTACAGGACCGGCTGATCGGCCTCTATTCACACCGACGACCAGAAGACGTCGCCGCCGCGGTCGAGCAGGCCTACGAGCACTTCAGCGGGACCGAAGTCCGCGACTTCGTGCCGCTGCTGGTGGAACGCCGCGCGAACAAGGCTCTCGGCGGCACCGACGTGATGGCCGACCCGACGACCGTCCCGCCGCACGTCGGGGAGTGAGCCGGGCCGGGGTCGCGTCCGTGGGAGGCCCCGGTGGTCAGCAGCACCCGGTGGTCGCATTGAGTACCTGGCGCAGCGCTTCCAGAGACTCTGGCCTCGAGCGGTAATAGACATTCATCCCGCGACGTTCGGGGGAGACCATCCCGGCCTTGCGTAGTTGACCCAGGTGATGGCTCGTCGTTGCTTCGGTGAGCCCGACCGCGGTCGCGAGGTCGCAGGTGCAGATCCCGTCACCGCCGTCGGAGAGAAGGATCGAGACCAGCCTGATCCGCACCGGATCGGCAAGAGCCTTGAGCCGCAACGCGATCTCGAGAGCCGTGGCGTCGTCGAGTGGTGCCGCTGATACAGGCGCACAGCAGATCGGTGCGCTGATGTCGACCATCGGCAAAGTCTTGGGCATGGTCCGACCCTACCCCCACTATTGACATATGTCGAAAAGGTGGCATTCTGCAAAAACGTCATTATTCGACATATGTCTCACAGGTGAAGGTGGTTCCCCTCATGTCCCGCATGCAACTCGCACTCAATGTCGATGACCTCGATACCGCGATCGAGTTCTACTCCAAGCTGTTCGACACCCCGCCGGCCAAGCGAAAGCCCGGATACGCGAACTTTGCGATCGTCGAACCCCCGCTGAAATTGGTGCTCCTCGAGAATCCGGGTCAGGGCGGCACGATCAACCATCTCGGGGTGGAGGTCGAATCGAGCGAGACGGTGCATGCCGAGATCGCCCGACTGTCCGGCGAGGGCCTGTTCACGCAGGAGGAGATCAACTCCACCTGTTGTTTTGCAACGCAAGACAAGGTGTGGGTCACCGGTCCGAGCGACGAAAAGTGGGAGATCTACACCGTGCTCGCGGATTCCGACACCTTCGGAACCAGCCCGAAGCTGTTGGCCGAGAGCGGTGTCGACGAATCCACCGAGGGGTCGGTGTGCTGCGGCGGTAGCGCCACCGACCCCGCCGACGCTCGCACAGCCTGCTGCTGACCGAGCGTCGTCGTTCTTGTCGGTGGGTGGAACGCCACCGACCCACCACCGTTCTGAGACGCTCACTGCTCCAAGCGGTCGGCGAGGTCGCGGATGCGAGTGGTGATGTCGTCGCGGATCAACCGCATCCGTTCGAGGCCGTCGATGCCTCGATCGGAGGGTTCGTCGGTGTTCCACACCTCGACACTCACCCCGTCGGGCGGGGTGACCTCGGCGGTGCCGACCACCACGACCAGATCCGCGGCTCGCATCAGGTCATCCGTCAGCTGCCGCGGCTGATGTCCGACGGCGTCGGCGCCGACCTCGGCGAGCACCTGCGCGGACAAGTCATTGACCTGCCCGCCGATCTTCGCGTTGGTTCCGGCGGACGACGCCGCGATCCGGTCGGTGACCGTCACCGAGAGACGTTCGGCCATCACGGATTTGCCACGGTTGCTCACGCACACGAACAGCACGTCGAAGCGATCAGACATCGCGAGCGGGCTCCTTCGGTGCATCCGGGCTGACAGCGGCTGGGGCCGAGAACCGTTTCCGCAGTGCCAGGGACACGTACACGAGGGCAACGAGGACCGGCACTTCGATGAGCGGTCCGATGACCCCGGCGAGCGCTTGGCCGGAGGTCGCACCGTAGGTGGCGATCGCGACGGCGATGGCGAGTTCGAAGTTGTTGCCGGCGGCGGTGAACGCGAGCGTGGTGGTGCGCGCATACCCCAGACCCATCGCGGCGCCGAGCACGAACCCACCGCCCCACATCACCGCGAAGTAGATCAGCAGCGGCAGAGCGATACGCGCGACGTCCCAGGGCTGCGACATGATCTGCTCACCCTGCAATGCAAACAGGATGACGATGGTGAACAACAAACCGTAGAGGGCCCACGGCCCGAGACGCGGCAGGAACGCGGACTCGTACCACTCGCGGCCCTTGGCGCGCTCTCCGATACGACGGGTGAGGTATCCGGCCACCAGCGGGATGCCGAGGAAGATCAGCACCGACTTCGCGATCTGCCACGGCGAGGCGTCGATGGTCGTCTGTTCGAGGCCGAGCCAGCCGGGCAACACGGAGAGGTAGAACCAGCCCAGCACGGCGAACATGATCACCTGGAATACCGAGTTCAGCGCGACCAGGACGGCAGCGGCTTCGCGGTCGCCGCATGCCAGGTCGTTCCAGATGATGACCATAGCGATGCAGCGGGCGAGCCCGACGATGATCAGTCCGGTCCGGTACTCCGGCAGGTCCGGCAGCAAGAGCCAGGCCAGCGCGAACATCAACGCCGGGCCGATGATCCAGTTCAATGCCAGCGACCCGAGCAGCAGGCGACGGTCGGCGGTGACCGAGTCGAGCCGGTCATAGCGCACCTTGGCCAGCACCGGATACATCATGATCAGCAACCCGAGTGCGATCGGCAGCGAGATGCCGTCGAGCTCGACGGCCGCCAGCGCGTTGCCCACTCCGGGAACACTGCGGCCCAACAGCAGACCCACCACCATCGCGGCGCCGATCCACACCGGCAGGAACCGGTCGAGCATCGACAGCCTGCCCGCGACAGCGGTTTCCGTGACGTTCATCGTCCGGCCTCACACGAATGTGCTTCCCCCAGAACCGTGGCGAGACAGCCGAGCAGCCCCGACAGTTCTTGTAGCGCACCAGTGTTCACGCGGTAGTACACCCAGGTCGCGCGTCGCTTGCTCGTCACCAGATCGGCTTCGCGAAGCACTCTCAGATGGTGCGAGATCGTCGGCTGCGAGAGGTCGAACGGTCCGGAGATGTCGCACACGCACGCCTCACCTCCCGGATGCGCGGCGATCTCGGACAACAACCGCAACCGGACCGGGTCCGCGAGTGCCTTCAACGCCGGAGCGACGGTCTCCGCCTCGTCGGTCGTCATGCCGCGGGAGACCGTCGCCAGCAGGTTCTGGTTCGACATTCATCAATATTGACAGATGTCGAACCAAGCGAAAGCGTCGACCTACAACCCTTTCGCATACGGCGCGGTGTAGCCGGTCTTCAGCGGTTCGTCCCCCAGCCACGCCGCGAGCTCCTCGGCCCGGGCATCGAGAGCCCGACGCGCTTCCCGTGACAACGGTTCGAGCGGGACGACGTCGATCGTCGAGTCGGCGCGGCGATACCAGCCACCGACGATGCGACCATCCCACCAGGCGGTCTGGCCACCGTTGCCCGCGGAGTCGAAGACCTGCGGCGCGTGGCCGCCGAGATAGAAGCCGCGCTCCTTGTAGCCCATGGTGGTCGGGTCGAGTTCGGGAAGGAGCACGGCCTGCGGTTCGACCGGCTCGTCCCCCATGCCGTCGGCTCCGGTGCCGTCGGGTAGATCGTCGGGCAGGACGTGGCCGACTCCGCCACCCTCCAGGTCGACCTGGACGGTCTCGAGTTCGGCCAGCGCCGCGCGGACCGCGGTCTTCGTCGACCCCAGCCACCACACCAGGTCCGTCTCGGTGCCGGGCCCGTAGGTCCGCAACCAGCGTCCGATCAGCGCGCAGTGCCCGTCGTGGACGCTCATCGGCGGCAGATCCTCGCCGAGCCAGAGCGGCATGGACGTCCACGCCGGCCGCGACAGATGCCAGCGCAGCCGGTTGGGTCCGCGGACGATCGCCCCCTCGGCGTCGAGCATGTTGAGCACGCGCGGCCCCATCGGGGCACGTCCCGCCCATGTGGTGCCCGCGCCGTGGCTGATGTAACCGTCGAGTGCGGGCAGACGTTCGCGGAGTTCGGTGGAGGTCAGCGACTCACCACCGGCGAGTTCGGCCAGGACCGCCTGCCGGGCGGTCTCGATCCAGCCCTCCGGGTCGTCGAAGTCGGGACTGCGCCGGAGGTCGCGCAACATGTTCGTACGTTCCGACGCCGAGATCCGCGGCCCGAGCGCTCCGACGGACTCGGCCAGGATGTCCCGCGGGAAGACGAACAACGTGCGACGCATCGCGAGGTGCTTGACGAGCGTCCGGTCGTCGTAGAGGGCGGCGTCGACCGACTCACGCGAGAGCTCCGGACCGACCCGTGCCCATGCGGCCAGGTGGACGGTCGACGGTGTGGTGGCGTGCAAACCGACCATCGTGGCGGCGGCGTCGACGGGGTCGGCGGCTCGGGACGAGACATCGAGGTGTTGCCGGCGCATGAGCCGAGCGCTGCGTTGCGCGTCGGTGATCGACAGGCGGCGGCTCATCGCACGGGTACCCGGGGTGGTCGCATGGACAGATCGTAGTGATCGGAGCCGACAGCACGGGTGACCCGGCAGGCGAGGAGGGGACGCGGGTGCCGGAAACCGCCGACCCCCGCCGACCCGGTGTCCGGCACCCGCGCGGTCGTGTGGGCCGAACGGCACACAGCCCCCGACGGGCAGTGTTTCGCGACACTTTCGGTGTGTCCTTCGACCGACGCAACCTGTGCGCTTCCCGACCCCCGTCGAGTCGCGCCCCACCAGCAGACCCCACGAACGCGACCCACTCCACCCCCGTTCCGGAAACCGGCACATAAGCGCAGATCAAGCCGCTAACGGACTATCCGGACCGGACAGAACCGGTTCCGGATCCGCTTGCCACGTCCGGTGATCCGCGGTCCGCGGTGTGGCCGTCACCACATCGGATCGCCGATGGTGGCGCGGTGGGTTCGGCTATCGCATGATGGTGCGGTCGATCTGTCGGGGCGAGCACAAGGACAGCTGAGTGGATTTCGGTCAGGCACTCACGCGTCTGTTCGTGCAAGCGGGACGTCCCACGCTGCGCGCCGCGGCGACGCGGGCCCGGGTCTCGGCGCAACGGATCAGTGACTGGCGCAACGGCCGTCATCTCCCCCGCGACTTCGCGACCGTCGAACCGCTGCTCGTCTGGCTGACCGCACGCGCCGTCGCCGCCGAGGCCGACGACGTCCTGACCATCCCGCAGTGGCGGGAGATGTGGGACCGCCGGACGCCCGACGAGACCCCCACAGCCGAGCCGCCCGCACCGCAGCATGCCCGGCCGTTCCCCGGCCTCGCCACCCTGACCGCGGCCGACAGTCAGATGTACTTCGGCCGGGACGACGTCGTCAGCACCCTTGTGGATGCGATCCTGTCGGCCCGCTCCGGACCGCCGCCGCTGTCCCCCGCGTCGCGACTGGTGGTGGTCACCGGGGTCTCGGGATCGGGCAAGTCGTCGCTGCTCCGTGCCGGCCTCGCCCGGGACACGCGATTGTCGTCGCCCCGACTCGGCGAGATCACCCCGAGTGGGCTCGTCATCGCCGACCCGGACGCGCCGGGCGACACCGATGCGCCGGCCTCGACGACCGGGGACGCGGTCATCGTCATCGACCAGTTCGAGAACGTCTTCTCGCTCGAGGACCCGCTGCGGACCGAGACGCTCCGCGAGGTCGAAGAACTGGCGTCCGACGTCGTGGTCGTGGTCGGCGTGCGAGCGGACTTCTTCAGTCAGTGCGTCGAGCATCCGTTCCTCGCCGATGCGTGGCAGCACCGCTGCGTGATCGTCTCGGAGATGACCCGCACGCAGTTGCGCGAGGTGATCACCGCGCCCGTCCGACTCGCCGGCGGCCGCATCGAGACCGGACTCGCCGACGTGATGATCACCGAGCTGTACGAGGCGTCGACCGGCGGTGACCGCGCCGGCCGCCTGCCGCTGCTGGCGCACGTTCTCCAGGCGACCTGGGCACGCCGCACCGGCAACCGCATGACCCTGTCCGGGTACCGGGCCACCGGCGGTATCGCCCGCGCGGTCGCCGACACCGCCGAGACGGCCTGGGCGGCGATCGATCCGCGTCATCGGGATCTCGCACGCGCGGTCCTCCTCGCCCTGGTGCACGTCGGCCCGGCCGGCATCGCGCTGCGCGTGCCGCTGTCCACGGCGACCATCGCGAACCGGTTCCCGCCCGAGGTCGCGACCGTCATCGACGAATTCGCCCAGGCCAGGCTGCTCACCGTGTCCACCGACTCGGTGATGCTCGTGCACGACGTGGTGCTCACCGCCTGGCCACGTCTGGCCGAGTGGATCGCCGACGACACCGACAACCACCTCTGGCGCCAGCAGGTCGACGCCGACACCGCGGCGTGGCTGGCCAACGGGCGCGGCCGGTCGTTCCTCTACACCGGGTCGCGCCTCGAGGACGCCAAGCGCCGGCGACGAACCCTGCGCAGCGACTACCTGCATCTGCTGAGCAACGAGAACGACGCCTTCCTCGACGCGGCGGTCGCCATGCAGCAGCGGCGCCGCATCACGCGCGTCGGCGCGGTGTCGGTGATCGTCGTGCTGGCCATCGCGGCGTCCATCACCGCCGCCATCGGCTTCCGACAGGCCCACGACCTGCGCGAACAGCGCAACGCCGCCGAACGCTCGGCTCTGTTGTCGCACATCGACAGCATGCAGTACTCCAACCCGTCGCTGGCCGCGCGACTGTTGCTCGTCGCCCACGAGGTCTATCCCGACGACCCAACCGTCCAGAGCCGTCTGCGCGGCGCCGCGACGACGCCCCTGGTGGCCCCGCTGACCGGCCACACCGGCCCGGTCTACGACCTGTCCTTCAACCGGACGGGCACGCAGCTCGCCTCGGCGAGCGGCGACCGGACCGTGCGCGTCTGGGCCCGGTCCGGCTCGTCGGACTATCGCGAGGTGGCGGTCCTGCGCGGCTTCGGCAACTACGTCACCAGCACCGACTTCCACCCGACCCGGCAACTGCTGGCGAGCAGCAGCGGGGACGGTTCCGTCCGGATGTGGGACCTGACCGACGCACCGAACCCGCGGCTGGCGACGACGGTGTCCCCGGGTCACGGCACCGTCTACATGGTGCGGTTCTCCGCCGACGGCCGGACCCTGGCCGCATCGTCCGACGACGGCACGATCACGATGTACGCCGTCTCACCGACCGGAGCGATCCGGGAGACGGCCGTCCTGCGCGGCCACACCGCCGCGGCGCGCACCCTCTCCTTCAGCCCCGACGGACGCGTCCTGGCCAGCGGCGGCGACGACCGGACCGTCCGGCTGTGGACGACCGGCGAATCGCCGCAGCCGCTGGGTGGGCCGCTGACCGGCTTCCCCAGCATCACCCATGCCGTCGCGTTCAGCCCGGACAGCCGCGCGCTGGCGATCACCGGCGACAGTCCGAACACCCAGCTGTGGGACGTGGACGACCCGCTCGCACCCCGCCCGCTGAGCACGTCGCTGCCCAACAGCACGGCCGGGTCGTGGTCGATCGCTTTCGACGGTTCGGGTGCGCAGTTGGCCTCTGCCCGGGCCGACGGCCTGGTCCGGGTGTGGAACACCGCCAACCCGGCCTCGCCGATCCTGCGGTGGGCGCTGCAGACGACCTCCGAACAGGGCTCGGTGCGGACCTTCGCGGCCCGGTTCGACCCCAGCGGCCGCCAACTCGTCTCCGGCCGCTCCGACGGGACGATCGACGTCTGGAGCCTGCCCGGCCGAACCGAACCCGACCGGGGCGGGACCATCACCGGCGTGGACACCGACGACGCGCAACGAGTCCTGGCAACGGTCGGCGCCGACACCACCCTGAACCTGTGGACGATGTCCGACGGCCTCACCCTGCGATCGCGCACGCCCATCCAGCGCCGGGTCAACGACCATCCGCGCGTCAGCCTCAACGGCCCCGGCACCCTCGCCGCGACCGCGAACAACAACGGCGGGCTCGTCGAGCTGTGGGACATCACCGACACCGCTGCCCCGCGACGCGCCGCGGCCCTCGACGTCGCCACCCGCTATTCGTTCCCGGTCGCCTTCGCGCCGTCGGGCGATCTGCTCGCGACCGGAGACACCGACACGACCGTGGCCCTGTGGGACACCTCGGTGCCCGGCTCCCCGCGACGCGTGGGCGCACCGCTGCGCGGGCCGACCGACCTCATCCGCAATGTCGCCTTCAGCTCCGACGGCTCGCGGCTCGCGGTCACCTCCGACGACAAACGCGTCTACCTGTACGACCTGACGTCGCCGGGCGCGGACCCGGTCGACGTCATCACCGCCGAGGCGCCGGCCGCCCAATCCGTATTCGACGGCGATGTGCTGGTGGTCGCCTCCCGCGACCTCTCCACGTGGCGGCTCCCGCCGGCCGGCACTGATGCCGAACCCGAACTGCTCGACCGGGAGGAGGACATGTTCGCCTCGACGGTGTCCGTCGCGCCGAACCGCCTCACGGTGGGTACCGCGACGCACGAGCTGATCAGTTTCGCCCTCGACGACGACGGCCGGCTCACCGACCCGCAACCGGTCGGGACGCTGCTCGCGACCACCGACACGACCACCACCTGGCAACTACCCGCCCAACTCCCCACCGACGAGGACATCATCTCCGGCGGCGACACCACCGGGAACGTCTACCTGCACACGCTCGATCTCGACGAGGCCCGCGACTGGATCTGCGCCAGCACCGCACCCGTCACCGACGCCCAGCGCGACGCCTATCTCCCGCACATCGACGTTCGTGCGGATTGCCGTCGGGACTGAAGCCGTTGCGGCTCAGCGGAAGCCGAGCACCTCGTCGCCCCACGCCTCCCAGATGTCGCCGTCGAGGTTCTGCACGACCCGGTCCTCGGCGTCGATGCGCAACACCGGGCGATGGCCGGTGTCGTAGGTCGGCCAGGGATCCCCGAGCGATCCGGCGTCCGGCTCCTGACCGTGTGCGAATGCGGTCCATCGTCGAATCATTCTCTCCGACACAGCTTCTCCCTGCTTACGGCCGCCGAGCAAGAACGTGATGTCCTTCGGCCCGTTGCCCAGATTCCCCCACACGTACGGGACCTCGGTCGCATGGGCGGCCCCCAGACCGAGCAGCCGGAACATCCGCGTCGTCCAGTCGTAGCGGTAGACATAGACCGGCGCCGAACGCGCATGCGCCTCCGCGAGCCACAGCGTGGGCATGCGGAACGCCACGTCACGGGCCACTCCGAGCCCCGTGACCTTCGGGCGCAGACCGGAATACGCGGAGAGCACCTGCGCACGTTCGGGCAGGACGACGTCCGGATACTCCTTCGCCATCCCGGCGAACATGCGCTCGATGTCGGCGGTGGTGATCGGCATCAGCGGCGACTTCATGTATTTGAAGAGATTCGCCTCGTCGCGGTTGGTCCCGATGATCAGCGGCACCGGATGCGCCCGACCCGCGCGATAGACGTCGAGGGGGTGTTCGGGCAACAGATCGCCGTCGATGACCGGCGCGAACGCGATGGTCCCCGGCACCTCGGTGGGAACCTTCTCGAACAGCGTGGTGGTGATCGCCGAACACGTCATGCCGTCGAGTTGTTCGAGACGCCCGACGATCTCGCCGGTGTCGAGTTCACCGGCGTCGATCCCGGCGGCCTCGAGCAGTTGGTCGGCGACCCGCGCGGCCCGGTCGGCGCCGTACATCGACGTCACAGGCGAACTCTGCGCGATGGCCCGGCCGAAGAGCCCCGCCGCGGCCGGCATGGTGAGCAGCGCGGTGACCAGTCCCGCGCCGGCCGACTCGCCGAACACCGTCACCTTGTCGGGATCACCGCCGAAGGCGGCGATGTGGTCGCGGACCCAGCGCAACGCGGTGAGTACGTCGCTGAGGCCGGCATTCGACTCGAACCGCGGGTCGATCGACGACAGGTCGGCGAACCCGAGCACACCGAGCCGATAGTTCAGCGTCACGACGACCACGTCGCCGGTGGCGGCGAGGTTCGAGCCCTCGTAGAACGGCTGGGCCCCCGACCCCAGCACGTAGGCGCCGCCGTGCAGCCACACCATGACCGGGAGTCCGACGGCGTCGTCGGCGTGCTCCGCGGCCCCCGGCGGGGTCCAGACGTTGAGGAACAGGCAGTCCTCGTCCATGACCACGTCGGGACCGAGACGTACGGCGGGGTTGAGTTGCTGCGGGCAGACCGCGCCGAAGGTCGAGGCGTCCACCACGTCCTCGGGCGCATCGGCCTCCTCGAGGGGAACCGCACGGCGCCAGCGCAACTGCCCCACGGGCGGGCGGGCGTACCGGATGCCCCGCCACACGTCGGCCCGTTCCCCGGCGACCCCGCGGAAGGTGCCGACCCGGGTCTGGGCCGTTGGGCGGGTCCCGTCCGGAGCCACGCCGTCGGTCGGGGACGTCGAGTTGGCGGAGGTGCCCGGTTCGTCGTGCTTCATCCGTCCATCGTGCACCGTGAACCTGTTCTCGTAATCCAGAACTCGGCCGTGTCTGCTGGGTATGGTGACCGCATGGAGCTACTACGCAACGTCGTAATCTTCCTGCACATCATCGGCTTCGCCGTGACCTTCGGCGGCTGGGTCACCCAACTCGTGGCTCGCGAATTCCGGTTCACCCGCGTGATGGACTACGGACTGCTGCTCTCCCTGCTGACCGGGCTCGCGCTCGCAGCGCCGTGGCCGGCCGGTATCGAGCTGAACTACCCGAAGATCGGCATCAAGCTGGTGATCCTGCTCGTCCTCGGCGGAATCCTCGGCATGGGCAGCGCTCGGCAGAAGCGCACCGGCGAACCCGTACCGCGCGCCCTCTTCTGGTCCGCCGGCGCCCTGTCCTTGCTCGCCGCGGGCCTCGCCGTCATCTGGTAGCCCCGGCCGGCGAGCCGAACCCGCGAGAC
>NZ_JAMBDT010000062.1:0-29836 GCF_025143765.1 Gordonia sp. p3-SID1431 | reverse complement strand
TCTCACCAGGCCCTTCGTGGCTCGTCGCTGGCGCTCCTCGCACCTCAGGGAGCAATGGTCATGTCGTTCCTTCGGATGAGGGAGCAGAGGGTGGCTCGCACCGCAAGGACCGTACGCATCAGCCCAGCGCCGCCGCGAGGCGACGCAACTGCTCGCGCGGGAAGCCCCGGTGGTCGGCTTGGAGCACCTGGACGCACACGTGATCGGCACCAGCCGATCGATGCTCGTCGATTCGCTTGAGGATCGCCGCGTCGTCGCCCCAGACGATCAGAGCGTCGAACAGGCGGTCGCTCACCGAGCTCAGGTCGTCCTCGGAGAACCCGAGGCGTCGAAGGTTGTTCGCGTAGTTCGGCATCGCGAGGTAGCCCTTGAGCCACTTCGTGCCGACGGCGCGCGCCTCGTCGCGGTCGGCGGCGAAGATCGCCGTCTGTTCCGGGGCCAGCAGCGGACCGTCGCCCAGGGTCTCCCGGGCGACCTTGGTGTGGTCCGGGGTCACCAGGTAGGGGTGGGCTCCTGCGGTCCGGTCGGCCGAGAGTTGCAACATCTTCGGCCCGAGGGCGGCCAGTACTCGTGCATCGGCCGGCACCGGCTGCGGTGCGTCGTCCAGACCGTCGAGGAACGCCTTCGTGGTCGCGAGCGGCTTCTGGTAGCGACCGGCTTCCTTCGCGTCGATCAACGGCGCGTGGCTGATCCCGAGGCCCAGGAGGAAGCGAGGACCGAACTGCTCAGTGAGGCGCGCGTGCGCGGCCGCGACGTCGTGCGGCTCGTGCATCCACATGTTGAGGATGCCGGTGGCGACGACGGCCTTCCGCGTCGCGCCGAGCAGGTTCTCGACCGAGTCGAGCACCGGACCCCCCACATCAGGGATCCAGAGGGCCGTGAATCCCAGGTCGTCGAGCTCGGCAGCCGCTTCGGCGGCCTCCCCGGTGTCTCCGTACCGTAGCGGTGAACTCCAGATTCCTACGCCGTCGAGTTTCATGTCGTCGACACTACCGATCGAGCGATCGGGCTGCGCCGAGGCGTCCGACCCGAGTCAGCTCTGTGTCGGTCGTCCCGCCGTCGCCTCCAGCCGTGCGTCCATGGCGGCCGTCATCCGCGTGAACACGTTGATCGCGACGACGCCCGCGACGATGAGGACGACACCGGCAACTGTCCCGAGGGAGTCGGTGACCAGTCCGGAGATGCCGATCGCGAGAACGTAGATCGGCACCCAACCGAACAGATGCATGATGCTCTCGGGCTTCTCGTCGGTGGCCCAACCCTCACGAACCGCAGCCCGGTAGGTCGCGTAGTCGGGATAGAACTCGGTGAAGGCGATCGCGAAGATCGTGCCGCCGATCTGGATGATCCATCCGGTCCAGAAGTTGTTCGGGTCGTCGAGCACCAGATCGCCGAATGCGCCCGAGATCGCGGCGACGCCGAAGCCGCCGACCCACGCCCAGGTGATGACGTAGTTGATGTGGATGAACAGCGGGCTGTCCCAGAATTCTCTCTCGGTGGTCTCCCGCGCGTACTGGAGCGTGAACGGCTGGCGCACGAGGATCGACCCCAGCGCGAAGGAGACCAGTGCGATGTTGGTCATCTCTCCGCCCCAGCGCTCCAGCCAGTCGATGACGTGGTCGGAGGCGAACAGCGCGATGATCGCCATCGTGCCGAAGTACGTGACGTCGAAGACCTCGAGGAGTTTGACACTCGTACCGCGCTTGTGGCCACCGATGACCAGGAGGAGTGACAGCGCGAACGCCGAGGCCGCGGCCTCCTCGAATCGACCGGGCCCCGCGAGCAGCGCCATCAGGATCCACGGGGACATGCCCGCGAACGGTGAGTTGAGGAACAGCGTCAAGGCGTGGCGGGCACCCGATGTCGGCGGCGGATCAGTCCGCGTCGAATCGCCCACCGGAGGATCGGGTTCGTTGCTCATTGCTGAATTGTGGGACGCGACGCGGTATTCCGCAGCATTTCCGGTTCGATGCGGCCCGAGCGGCGAGCCCGGGCCGCATCGAGGTCAGCAGGACGTCACACCATTCACGCATTGGGCGCGAGAACGACCGCCGCGTTGTGTCCGCCCATTCCGAGGGAGGTCTTGAGGGTCAACCCGCTGACCAGATCGGTTCGTCCGTCGAGCAATTGCGGGATGATCGCGTCGGCCACCCGCGGGCTCGCCGGGATCTCGCCCCGCTCGTAACCGAGGAGCGACGCGGCGAGTTCGACAGCTCCGGCAGCGCCCTGGCAGTGTCCGGCCAGCGGTTTCACCGAGAACACCTCGGCGTTGGGCACCATCGTCTCGGCGATGGTCGCCTCCGCGCGGTCACATTGGCGGGTCCCCGGCCCGTGCGCGTTGAGGTAGCGGATCTGGCGGCCGTCGACGCCGGCCATCGTGAGCGTCTGCTCCACGCACGAACGGACGCCGGTCAGTTCCGGATCGATCGACGTGACGTGGAAGGCGTCGTGGGACATCGACCCGCCCAGCACATCTGCGTAACCGTCGGCGGCACGGTTGGTCATCGTGAACGCGATCGCCGCCTCGCCGAAGGTGAATCCGCGGCTGCCTTCCTGGAACGGGCGGCACGCGTTGAGCGCATCGGTGTCGGTGATGGCGACACCGAGCTGTACGAACATCGCCACGACCTCGGGCCGGGCCGACAGGTCGGTCGCCACCACGACGACGTCGTCGACGAGATCGGAGTCGAGCCACGATTTCGCGGTGACGATGGCCGCCGAGCCGGAGGTGCACATGGCCGACACCGTGATCGCGGGTCCGTGGAAGCCGTACTCCTGCATCAGCAGAGACACCGGCGTCGACGGGGTGACCGAGAGGTACTGCCGTCCGGTGTACTGGCCGACGCCAGAGGTGACGATCGGGTACATGTCGAGGTCGCCGAGCACGCAGGCGTGCACGAGTCCCACCCTCGACCCCGGGGTCCAGCCGCGCGCCATCGCGTCCTCGATGGCCTCACGCGCCGCGGCACGCATCGCGCGCGAGAAGCGGGTGCGACCGTCGGACTGCTGCCCACCGTCGGGCACCCGCACGATCCACCCGGGCTCTGCGGTGTCGTCAGACGCCTCGGCACCGGTCGTCTGACCACCCGTGAACCCGAAACCCTGATGGAGTGCGGCCGCCGACTTGCCGGAGACGAGACCGCTCCAGAGTGCGTCGCGGCCCCAGCCGTACCCCGTGACGGCTCCCAGGCCGGAGATGGTCGAACGTTGAATCGTCATGATCGTGAACTTTCTGTGTGATATGCGATGGGGTGAGATCCATCGCGGCAGCCCTCGTGGGCGACCCGCCCTCAGGATCCCGCGCAAACCCGACATTTGACCAGTTCACGCAGGTATTCGACGCTCGAATACCCAGTTGGCGCACACTTGCATCACGCAGCGCCCATATTTCGAAGCCGCGTGGGGGAGGATGGGCATCGGGGGGATGACGATCGGAGGGGGCGGCGCGGTGGGACGACCGAGGGCTGACGGCGATGACCGGCCCGGACTCGTCGCGCCGGATGCCGAACCCATGGCCCGTCCCAGTGACGCCGCCGTCGCCGAGCGGTATCGCCTACTCCTCGAGTTGAGCCCGGACGCCATCGCGGTCCATCAAGACGGCCTGATCGTCTACGTGAACTCGGCAGCGCTGGCGTTCGCTCGCGTCGACGAACGCGACGCCATGCTCGGACGGTCCATCGCCGACTTCGTCCATCCCGACGAACTGCCACAGATGCTCGATCGGATCATCGGCATGGGGGAGGAGGCCGGCGCGTCGACCGTGCCCGAAGAAGTGGTGATGGTCGACGCGCACGGGGTCACCCGCCCCATGGAGGTGACGTCGGTGCGCACCGTCTGGCAGGACAAGCCTGCGTATCAGGTGATTTTGCGGGACATCACAGCTCAGAAAGCGATCGAATCGGCCCTGCGACGACAGGCGGCGCTCCTCGACCACGTCAGCAACGCGGTGATCGCCGTCGACAACCACATGACGGTCACTTCCTGGAACCCGGCCGCTGAGCAGATGTACGGCCTGCGGGCGTCCGAGGCGATCGGACAAAATATCGACGACGTCGTCGGAGCGCACGTCGATCCCCACGCGGCGGTGGCGCTGGGCGGAACCGTCGACCAGTTGCACCGGCGTTCCGACAACGGACGGTCGTTCCTCGCGCACACATCGATCACCACTATGGACGACGGCTTTCTCATCGTCGCGGAACCGACTCGTCGACCCCTCATCGAGCGCCTCGGCACGATCCTCGCCGCCCTGCACCAGGCGGTCATCGTCGTCCGCGAAGACGGGCACATCGAACTGGCGAACCCGGCGGCCGGAACCATGATGGGTTCCGGGGCGAGCCCGGGCGCGAGCGTCCACGAACTGCCCCTGGATTTCATCGCGGGCGAGTCACCGATCGCACAGTGCCTGCGCACCGGCGAGGCGGTCACCGACGCCACCGCGACGATCACCACGCCGCTCGGCGAGCGCTGGCTGTCATGCAGTTGCCGGCCCATCGACGACGACGGCGCCGAGGTCGTCGCCCTGGTGTCCTTCGTCGACATCACCGACCGCTATCGCGAGACGTCCCAGCTGGCATGGGAGGCCGTACACGACCCGTTGACCGGGTTGTACAACCGGTCGGGCATCATTCGCGAACTCGAGTCGCACATGGCCCGACTCGATGAAGAGGAGAACGCCTGCTGCGTCGCGATCTTCTACATCGACCTCGACAACTTCAAACTCGTCAACGACTCGCTCGGGCATGCGGTGGGTGACGAGGTACTGCACGCGGTCGCGCAGGGATTGGCGACGGCGACCCCCGAGGAGGCCGCGGTGGGCCGGATCGGGGGCGACGAATTCGTCCTGGTGGCCACCCTCGGGATCGCGTGTTCGG
The DNA here is from genome assembly GCF_025143765.1 of Gordonia sp. p3-SID1431. Lineage (NCBI taxonomy): Bacteria > Bacillati > Actinomycetota > Actinomycetes > Mycobacteriales > Gordoniaceae > Gordonia > Gordonia sp. p3-SID1431. Next base: position 24,965 of record NZ_JAMBDT010000062.1, on the reverse strand, counting down.
CCGAGGAGATCGAGCAGCAGATCGACAAGATCCGCGGGGCGGTGTACGAGCCCATAGCGGTCAGTATTCGCAGCGAACCCCTCAAGGTGGAGGCGAGCATCGGCGTGGCAACGGTCAAGGCCGGTGACGAATACACCGCCACCGATCTGCTGCGCGACGCCGACATCGCGCTGTACCAGGCGCGCAAGGCCTCTCGGGCACGCTACGTCCGGTTCGAGACGCAGCATCGGGAGGAACTCCAGCGCCGGCAACGTATCGAGGAAGAACTGCGCCGGGTCCTCGACACCGACACCGGTCAGCTCGAGATCCACTACCAACCGATCGTGTCGACCGGCGACGGCACGCTGGTGGGGCTGGAAAGCCTTCTGCGCTGGCGTCACCCGGAACTGGGTTCGATCTCGCCGACCGAGTTCATCCCGCTCGCAGAAGGATCCAATCTCATCGACCGGGTGGGGAACTACGTGCTGGAGACCGCGGCCGCCGAGGTGGCCGCCGTACCGGAACTGCGTCGGGTGATGTTGTGTATCAACGTCTCCCGTCGGGAGCTCACCAACGGCCAGTTCCCGACGCGGCTCCGCGACACGATGGCCCGGTCGGGCATGGACCCCGCGGCGTTCTGCCTCGAGATCACCGAGAGTGCGCTCGATCCACTCGACGGGGACCTGCTGACCCTGCTGGGCGAGGTGCGCGATCTCGGGACCCAGGTCTCGCTGGACGATTTCGGCACCGGAGCGTCGTCGCTGAGCGAGTTCTACCGACTGCCGGTCAGCGTGCTGAAGACCGCGAAGTCGTTCGTCGACGCCCTTGACGAGCACCCCAGTGCGAAGTCGATCCTGGCCGGCATCGTCACGATGGCGCACGCCGCGGGCATGCGGGTCGTCGCCGAGGGAGTCGAGACCGAGTCGCAGGCAGCCACGGTCGCCGAGGTCGGTTGCGACCTCGCGCAGGGCTATCACTTCGGGCGTCCCGCCCCGCTGGCCGACGTGATCGGGTCCGGAGTCCGGATCCGGGCGAATCCCGGTGTCTGGGAGACCGGCTGACCTGTCCGCGCCAGACCAACACTGTCACCGAGGCGTCCCACGCCATACCGTGGGGCGTATCTGCGCTATGCATGCGACTGTGTCCGTTACCGTCAGACTCGGCGATGCACGCGAGTAGATTGATCGCCACGTCGATCACCCGGCGTCCATGCAACCGGACAGCGAGGTCACGGACATGACACACATTCTGCGGTGGACTCCTGCAACGCTCTGGACGGCGTCATGACCGACGCGGAGCGGCAAGTCGCCGAGCAACACACGGCGAAGGTCATCGGTGTCACGGTCGCCGCGGCGGTCGGTGGCTTCCTGTTCGGTTTCGACAGCTCGGTCGTCAACGGCGCCGTCGACTCGATCGAAGCGGACTTCGGCCTCGGCAAGCTGATGACCGGCTTCGCCGTCGCGATCGCGTTGCTCGGCTGTGCGCTCGGCGCATGGTTCGCGGGCCGATTGGCCGACGTGTGGGGCCGCAAGCGCGTGATGCTGCTCGGCTCCGCGCTTTTCATCATCAACTCGATCGGCACCGGTTTCACACAGACCATCCCGGACCTGCTCTTGTGGCGTGTGCTCGGCGGTATCGGCATCGGTATCGCATCGGTGATCGCTCCCGCATACATCGCCGAGATCGCTCCGGCCCGCTTCCGCGGCGCCCTGGGGTCTCTGCAGCAGTTGGCGATCACGATGGGCATCTTCGCGGCGTTGCTGTCCGACGCTCTCCTCGCGGACAGCGCGGGCGGCGCGTCGAACGACTTCTGGTGGGGCCTCGAGGCGTGGCGGTGGATGTTCCTCGTCGGTGTCGTGCCCGCCGTCGTCTACGGTGTGCTGGCGCTGCTGATCCCGGAGTCGCCGCGATACCTGGTGGGCCGCAACCGTGATGCCGAGGCGGCCCGGATCCTGCAGGAGGTGACGGGCGAGGAGAACCCGCTCGAGCGGGTCAAAGAGATCAAGCTGACGGTCAAGCGCGAGGCGAAGTCGTCGATCAGGGACATCGCCGGACCGTCGTTCGGGCTGCACCCGCTCGTCTGGGTCGGCATCTGGTTGGCCATCTTCCAGCAGTTCGTCGGTATCAACGCGATCTTCTACTACTCGACGACGCTGTGGCAGTCCGTCGGCTTCTCCGAGGCCGACTCGTTCAAGACATCGGTGATCACCGCCGTCATCAATGTCGTCATGACCTTCGTGGCGATCCTGTTCGTCGACCGCATCGGGCGGCGGAAACTGCTGCTCGGCGGTTCGGTGGGCATGTTCATCGGCCTGCTCATGGCGTGTATCGCGTTCACCCAGCAGATCGGCGAGGGCGAGAACATCACCCTGCCCGATCCATGGGGTGTGGTCGCACTGATCGGCGCCAACCTGTTCGTGGTCGCCTTCGCCGCGACGTGGGGCCCGGTGATGTGGGTGATGCTGGGGGAGATGTTCCCCAACCGCATCCGTGGTGTCGCCCTGGGCGTCTGCACGGCCGTGAACTGGGTCGCGAACTTCACCATCTCGATGCTGTTCCCGCCGATGACCGAAGCCGTCGGACTCGGAATCATCTACGGCTTCTTCGCCTTCTGCGCCGCGGCCTCGTTCTTCTACGTCCTCCGGAAGGTCGAGGAGACCAAGGGGATGGAGCTCGAGCAGATGGATTCGGTGGCAGAGGCGCGACTGTCGCAGTTCACTGCGGTCCGTGCGGCGAAGGACAAAGCCTGAATGTTCGATCTGCGTGAGCTCTCCAGCCGCGTCGTCGCCGCCCCCATGGCCGGTGGTCCGAGCACCCCGGAACTGGTGGTGGCCGCGGCATCGGCCGGCGGTGTCGGCCAGCTCGCCGCGGGGTACCTGACCCCCGACAAGGTGCGCGCCGACATCGCGGCCGTGCGGACGGCCGGCACCGAGGTCTTCGGTGTCAACATCTTCGTTCCCGAGGCGGAGCCGGTGAACCGCGACGACCTCGCCCGCTACCGCGCCGAACTCGTCCCGTATGCGCGAAGTCTGGGCGTGACGCTTCCCGAGGTCGAGGACCTGGGCGAGGACGATGATCACTTCGACGACAAGATCCGGCTGGTGTGCGACGAGCGGATTCCGCTCGTGTCCTTCGCGTTCGGGTGTCCCGCACCCGAGGTCGTCGCCGAATTGCACCGGCACGGGTGCAGTGTCGGGGTCACGGTCACCACGGCCACGGACGCCGAGATCGCCGGTCGAGCAGGGGCCGACTGGCTGTGCGTGCAGGGTCCCGACGCCGGTGGCCATCGGTCGGTCTTCGACCGCCGGAGCACTCCTCCGACAGAGCCGCTCGACGACTTGATCCGCGCGGTCGCCGACCGGGTGCCGCTGCCGATCGTGGCGGCGGGTGGGATCTCCACGTCGGCCCGGGCCGACGAGGTCCGATCAGTGGGAGCTGTTGCGGTGCAGGTGGGTACGGTTCTGTTGCGGACCGCCGAGGCCGGCACCAAACCCGCGCACGCGGCGGCTCTCGCCGATCCGGACCGAACCGATACCGTGGTCACCTGGGCGTTCAGCGGCCGACCGGCACGCGCCCTGCGAAACCTGTTCACCGACAGGTTCTCCGACGCCGCGGTGGCCGAGTACCCGGCCGTCAACACGTTGACCGGCGGCATCCGACGCGCCGCCAGCAACGACCCCGACGGGATCAACCTCTGGGCCGGGAGCGGATACCGCGACGCCGTCGAGGAGTTGGCCGTCGAGACCATCGCCCGGCTCGGGTGATCGAGGAGATCTCTGTTCCCTGAGGAGCGCCCGGAGCTTGCGGAGGGCGCGTCACGAAGGGTGTGCCACGCATCTCGCCAGGACCCTTCGAGGCTCGTCGCTATCGCTCCTCGCACCTCAGGGAGCAGGGGTGGTGGGCTTCTTTCGAATCAGGGAGCGAAGGGGTCGCGCTCCTCCCACCTCAGTGCGGGTCCTGCTCGTTCAGCGTCGCCACGACGTCGGCGTAGTCGCCGCGCGCCTCACCCCACCGCAGGAACTTCACCCGCTCGACGAGCAGTTCGGTGGCGGCGGGTTGCGTGCCGATCAGATGGACGACCTCATCGACGAATTCGTCGAGGGGCATGGCGAAGTCGCTGTCCCGTTGACCCGGCAGCAGGTCGGTGCGAACCGCCGGCGGCACGAGTTCGACGACGTCGACTCCGGTATCGGCGAACTGCAGGCGCAACGATTCACTCAGCATGTGGATCGCCGCTTTCGTGGCGTTGTAGGTCGGCGTCACCCGGAGCGGGGTGAATGCCAGGCCCGAGGACACGGTCATGATCGTGGCGGACGGTCGAGACCGCAGGTGGTCGATGAACGCGCCGATCAGACGGATCGGACCGAGGAGATTGGTGGTGACCATTGCCTCCGCGGCATCGAGGAAACCTGCCGGGGACGACCAATCCTCCGCCCGCATGATGCCGGCCATCGCGACAAGCACGTCGAGGTTCGGGTGTTCGGCGATGACCTTCCGTGCAGCGGACTCGACACTGGCCGGGTCGGCGACATCGATCGCGACGGTGTGCAACCCGGGGTGTTGCGAACGGATACGGTCGAGGAGTTCGGTGCGCCGCCCGCCGACGATGACGGTGTTGCCCGTGTCGTGCAGACGGGTCGCAAGTGCCAAGCCTATCCCGCTGGTCGCTCCGGGGATGAAGATGGTGTTTCCGGTGAGGTTCATGTCATCGAGTCTCGGATCCGGCGGGCGAGTCATCCAGAGCGCAACCATCGGGGGATCGCCGATCCCTGGCAACGCGGTACCGACGCCGTGATACTGGCCTGATGGATCGTGATGCGCTGGCCGGGTTCCTCGTGAGCCGACGCAACAGTCTGCAACCATCGGATGTCGGTCTGCCGGGGGGCGCCCGGCGACGCACGACGGGTCTTCGACGCGAAGAGGTGGCGCAGCTCGCCACGATGTCGACCGACTACTACACCCGTCTCGAACAATGCCGCGGCCCACAACCGAGCACCCAGATGCTGGCGGCGCTCGCTCGCGCACTTCGCCTCACCGCCGATGAGCGGGACTACCTGTTCCGGGTAGCCGGACACAGCGCGCCGGACCGGATGGCGGCCTCGGACCACATCGCGCCCGGACTCCTGCGGGTACTGGACCGGCTCACCGACACCCCCGCCCTCATCCTCTCGGCACTGGGGGAGACCTTGGTCCAGAATCATTGCGCGCGAGCGCTGTTCGGTGACACCGACCATCTCGTCGGAATGGATCGCAGTGCCATCTACCGGTGGTTCGTGTACCCCGACGAGGAACGCGGCCGCTACCGGGCTGATGATCACGGGCGACAGAGCCGTGCGCAGGTCGCCTCGCTCCGTGCCGCTTACGGCGTCATGGGCGCCGATTCCCGTGCCGGAGCGATGGTCACGGAACTTCGACGCCGCAGCAGCGAGTTCGCCACACTCTGGGACACCCACATCGTGAGCAGACGCTTCGAGGACCACAAGATCCTGATCCATCCCGAGGTCGGCGCGATCGAGGTCGACTGTCAGGCGCTCTTCACCGAGGACGAAACCCAGGTTTTGCTCGTGCTGACTGCAGCGCCGCGAACGGACGCAGCGGGAAAGATCGAATTGCTCAACGTGCTGGGCACACAAGAACTCGGACTCGATCCGCGCTGACCGTCTGGCTCCGGGGGACTATGTCGAACCGGTGCCACGAGTGTTGATCCGCCTCCCGATCGCGGACACCTGGCGAAGCTGCGCACGCGTCAGGCGGTCGATCACGAGCTCACGCACGTTGGTCACATACCCGGGAGCGGTGGCCACCACTTTCTCCCAACCCGACTCGGTGAGAACGGCATTCGTGAATCGACCGTTCTCGGGGCACGGATGGCGCCGAACCCATCCCCGCTTCTCGAGTCTGCCGACCACATGCGAGAGCCGGGACAGCGAACCGTAGGACAGTTCGGCGAGCTGGCTCATACGCAGGGTGCGGTCAGGGGCCTCGGACAGCGCTGCCATCACCTCGTACTCGAAGTGGGTGATCTGGGCGTCACGGAGAAGCTGGGCGTCGAGGGCGTGGGGGAGACGGGCGAGCGCGGTTGCCACCTGGATCCAGGCGTCCATTTCCTCGTCGTCGAGCCAGTTCGGCTCTGGGGCAGTGGACATCTGCGCAGTGTATACGAAGTGATCACGTCCGTGATCAGGTTGACGCATCAAGTGTCAACACCTAGCCTTCACTTGATACTTCAAGTCACAACCATCTAGTGAGGCGGCTCAGTCATGACCAACCCCATCGTCCGCAGTGCGGGCATCCTCATCGGACGCGTCGCTCTCGGCGTCATCTTCCTGGCCCACGGCCTGCAGAAGTTCCAGCAGAACGGCTGGACGGGACCGCAGACCGGGTTCGACATGATGGGTGTTCCGGCCGCGTCCTTCTCGGCGTTCGTCGTCACGTGGCTCGAAATCCTCGGTGGCATCGCCCTGATCGTCGGGCTGCTGACCCCGATCGTCGCCGCCCTGTTCACGCTGGACATGATCGGCGCGCTGTTCATCGCACACGTCGACAACGGCATCTGGGTCTCCGACGGTGGTTACGAGTTCGTGCTCGCCCTCGGTGCCGGCGCACTGCTCCTGGCCGTGATCGGCGCCGGACGTTTCAGCGTGGACGCCGCGCTGGGGTCGAAGGTGCGCTGGCTCGCCGCCGACGACACCCGGTCGCGCGATCTGGTCGGCACCTCGCGCTGACCCATTCGCTCCGCTCCCGGAACCCGGTTCATGCGCCCCGGTCCGCACCACCCTGCGGACCGGGGCGTTCGCCGTCCGCGGTCCTCGCCTACAGTCCCAGTAGGGCGTCGAGTGGAATGAGAGCTATGACCTGGCTGATGCTGATCGCGGCGATCGCCTCGGAGGTCGCGGCGACGTTGTCACTCAAGGGTTCACAGACCGAACCGATGCTGTACGCGGTGGTCGCCGTCGGTTACACGTTCGCGTTCATACTCCTGGCCGCAGTCCTGAAGCGCGGCATGGGCATCGGCGTGGCCTACGGCATCTGGTCGGCGTCGGGCGTCGCACTCACCGCGGTACTGGCGACCTGGATCTTCGACGAGCCCTTCGGATTCCTGATGGGAATCGGCATCGTGTGCATCATGATCGGGGTTTTCCTCGTCGAGACCGGCCACCGGCCACCCGTCGACGCGGGCACCGACTCCGCCGCTTCGGGGGTCTGACCGTGGGATATGTCTTCATCGTCGCCGCCATCGTCGCCGAGGTTACCGGGACCCTCGCGCTGCGTGCCGCGGCGACCGGTCGACCGACCTTCTACGGAGTCGTCGTCCTCGGGTATCTGACGGCGTTCGTCGCGTTGACCCTCGGGCTGCGGCACGGCGTGCCCCTCGGTGTGGCGTACGGCATCTGGGCGGCGGCCGGGGTCGCAGCCACGGCCGTCGCCGCACACTTCCTGTTCCGCGAACGCCTCAACCGACGCACGGTGGCCGGCATCGGGGTGATCATCGTCGGTGTGCTGCTCGTCGAATTGGGCGCGCTGCACTGAGTTCCGGCGTCGCTGACGTCGCGCCGCGACCGCCGACGATCAGCCGCGTTCGGATTCGGGGGAGCGCGGGTCCACCTCAGCGCCGGACTCGACGTCACGCGGGTTGTCGAAGGAGACGTCGATCTCCTGAAAACCCTTGTTGCGCTGCGCGAGAACCTGCGCCGAGTACGCCGCCTCGTCGCCCTTCGTCAGACTGACGTTGTCGGTGAACGGGGTGAGCAGCGAACGTGGATAGAGCCGGTCGACGCGGACCGCGTTGGTCTCGAGACAGATGACGATCACGATCGACGACACGTAGAGGAAGGCGAGCAGGCCCAGCACGATCGCGAAGACGCCGTTGGTGGAGCTGGCGTTACCGATGACGTGCTGCACATAGACCGCGCCGAAGGTCTGGATGATCTGCCAGCAGACCGCCGCCCCGAAGGCGCCCGGCAGTACGTCCCGGATCGACACGTCGCGGGCCGTGCCGATCCGAAAAGCCACGGTGAACACCAGCGTGCTCAACGCCACCGATCCGAGGATCGCCAACCAACGGCCGACGATGCCGAGTTCGAACGCAGCCGAGACACCGTTGACGACGGTCAGACCGATGACCGCGACGCCGATCGTCGACAACAACAGCAGGCCACGCAGACGGGCGAAGATCGGGTCGGGACGCTCGTTGCGCGGCACCGCCCAGATCGTGTTCATCGCGTTCTGGGCGGCGACGGCCACTCCGAGGCCTCCGTACAGCGACACCACGACCCCGATGATGATGGCGGTGGCCCCGCCGCTGAGCTTCTCGGGTTCGCCCAACTGCCCACCGATCACCGGGATCTGACTCATCGCCGAGTCCAGGATGCGGTCTTGGAGGTCGGGGTTGTCGGCCAGGACGATCCCCAGCACGGTCGCGAACAGCAGTAACAGCGGAAACAACGAGATGAACGCGTAATAGGCACAGAGCGCGGCCAGGTAGGCGCCCTGATCGTCGACGAACTTGTAGATGACGGCAAGCGGGAGGCCGGTCGCCGGATGACGCCGCTGAAAACGGTCGACCCGCTCGGTCAACGACACCCGATCATCCTTCTCCTCGCCGGCCCGTGCCTGTTCCCCGTTCTGTCGAACGAGTCGTTCACCGGGAGTTACCACGGTGGTGCCGACTTTAACCCGAGCACGAGACGATTCGGGACACGTCATCGGATCGGCGGTTCACCGGAACGGATCGAATCCCGGGATGCCGAGGGTGCGGAAGGGTGTTCCCAGACGCCAATAGGCCAGCCCAGCCAGCCCACGCGGGAAGTAGCGGTCGGTGGTGGTGACCGTCACGGACCCGTCCGCGTCGTCCGCATCCTGGAGGTGATACTCGCGATACGATCTGCCGAACCGGTTGTCGCGCAGACGAATACGAAGTCGGTCCGGTCGATGTGCGAGCACGATCTCACCGCGGTGCCGCGCATCCAGCTCGAGCCGCTCCCAGACCGTCGCACTACTCGCGCGCTCACTGACCCGGGTCTCCGATTCGAACATCTCCTCACCGGCCCACTGTGGATCGGTAGGAAGGGGTTCGGCCGGCGACACGTCTACGGACGCGTTGGCCCACGAGGCACGGCCATCGCCGCGCGCCGAGCGTTCGAGCGTGTGGGCAACCGCCTCCGAGTAGGAGGTCAACCCCCCTTCCGGACGATCGATGATCGCGTCGACGGCTCGGTCGCGACAGACGGCGTCGCATTCGAGGGACTCGATCAGCGGTCGAGCGATCTTGCCGCGAATCGGCGTGACGAACCGGACCCAGCGGCTCGCCAGCGCCGGCGTGAGATACGGCAGTACCACCATGACTCGAGGTCGAAGACCTGCGACCTCGGCATATACCTGCATCATGTCGCCGTACTCGAGGACGTCGGGACCGCCGATGTCCCAGGTCCTCGACGACGGGACGGTGGCGGTGGCGGCTTCCACGAGGTAATGCAGGGCGTCGTCGACCGCAATCGGTTGGATCTTGTTGTGCACCCACCGCGGCGTCGTCATCGCGGGTAGTCGCTCGGTGAGGTGCCGGATGAGTTCGAACGAGGCCGACCCCGAGCCGATCAGCGTCCCGGCCTGCAACGCGATGGTCTCGATCGGTGAGTCGATGAGGATGTCGCCGACCTCGGCGCGTGAGGCCAGATGTTCGGACAGGTCGGTGCCCGACGGATGGAGACCGCCGAGGTAGACGATGCGCGACACGCCGTTCTGCTGAGCCGCGGCCACCACATTCTCCGCGGCACGCCGCTCTTCGGCCGCGAAGTCCGCGTCGGTGCTCATCGAGTGGACCAGGTGGTAGACGACATCCACACCCGCGAAGGCCTTGACCAGCGAATCGCGATCAGACAGATCACCCCGAATCACCTCGGCCGTCGGATCAGACAACCACGGTGCGTCGGCGAGCTTCTCCGGTGTCCGCGCCAGTGCGCGCACACGGTGCCCGCGTGCCAACAACCGGGGCGCCAATCGGCCGCCGACGTAACCGGTCGCTCCGGTGACCAGACAGGTTCGCGACTCGTCCACCTGACTCCTCCGCTCTGGGGTGTTCCTCCAAGGCTAGGGAGCGAAGCCGCTCGGCGCCGTCGCCTCGGCGCGGTCGGTGCCGGATCGTTCTCCGTGGCCACGATTCGATAACGGCACGTTTGGCCGAGACCGAACCCAGACCACCAGACCTGAATCCGACAGCCAGACCTTGATCGAAGTCTGGCGGTCGAGTTCAGGTCTGCCCGTCAGCTGTCGTTCGCGCCCGCCGGCGAATTCTCGAACCACAGGCACTCCTCCAGGAGGCCCGCGCTCTTCCAGCCATCCGCGGTCCGGACCATCGAATGGTGGTAGTTGCCGCCGCAGGTGCTGAGTTCGGGCATGCCGACGAAACGCATCGGGTTGTAGAACATGGAGCGGACGTCGGCCCGGTCTCCGTCGAACGTGTACTCGATGTTGGTGATGAAGTGCTGACTCACCGACACGAACGCGAAACTCTCCTCCAGCCACGCGGCGATCTCGTCCCGAGTGCCCGCCTGACCGTAGGGCGTCGACGAGTAGTCGACCACCGCCTCCGGGGTGAACACCGAGCGCCAGAGTTCCCAGTCCTTGGTGTCGACCGCTCGTGAGTACCGGTACAACGTGTCCGCGATGCCGAACCGGTCGCTGATCTCCTGCAGGTCCATCGTTCTCCCGTCCACCGGTATCGGTACGGGCAGCCCGTCGTGGCAGCGCCGAGACCGGCCGTCGCCGCCGACTATAGACACCAGTCCAGACGCTTGCCAGCGAAACCGCACCGGAGCGGGTGCCGCAAGTCAGGTCGATGCTGCGAGGTCGCGGACGACGCGGAGGTCGGCGACGAAGGCGTCGAAGGCCCGCTCGCGCTGATCCGTGGGTCCGCGGAGAATCGACGACGGGTGCACGGTCACCACCACGAACTCGGAATGGTCGGGGCCGAGGTCTCCGTCGGCGCCGAGATCGAAGCGCTCGCCACGGTGTCGGGTGAGCCGGAAGTTGGTGCCCAGCAAGGCCTGTGCGGCCGTGGCACCCAGACACACGACAGCGGCCGGCCGGACCGACGAACGGTTCGTCGGCACGATCCTTCTGGTCACCGGGCTGTTCGCCGATGAACATGATCGTCGAACCGGGCGCGCCCACCCCACCGCGACACCCGCCGCGGCCCCGGTGATCACCCGCGGCCCGCCCACCAGCAACGGGTCGAACCGGGAGTGGTTGCCGTCGACGCGTTTCCGGCCACGGCGGGACGACCATCCGTGGTGGGAGAGTTCGGACCGGATGCCCGTCTCGGTCACCGGGTTGTCGGGGCCGACCGGTCGCGAACGACGCGAGGTGCGCCTCGATGGACGCCACGCGATCGGCGCCCAGCAGGATCAGCCAATGCGCCGCGCGCCCCTCGCTGTAGCGGGACGCGGAGCGTCGGATCACCCCGGACAGCCCGCGCGGCAGCGTGGACGTGCCGAAAACCGGTGGCAGAAAGGCATGTTCGTTCGATCGCTCGCGGGGCTGACGCTCGGGCTGGTCTTCGGGGACGGTCCAGTGGACGCCCGGGGCCGGTTCGACGGGCAGTTCGCGCGGAACCGCGGGGCGGTTTGCGGGATCCAGGTCGACGCCCCATCCGGGTATGCGGTCGACCAGTGCGGCGGTGTCGGGGTCGTGGGGGCGGTCTGCGGGATAGCGGGCACGGGTCCTCCTCTGCCGGCGTCGGCAACGATGATCGGCTTGATGCAGTCGTCGAGCTCCTCGGAGAAGATGCGGTAGCCCTCAGCGATGTGCTCGAAGCGGAATTCGATGCGTGACAATGTGTGAAATACCGTTGCGGATGTGGTCGAACAGTCTCGGCCACTGCCGTTTGACCGGGCACTGGTTCATGTTCGGGGTGAGTCCCTTGTTCATGGCGTCGCCGAACTTGACCGCGCTGAACATCGGCCCGTACGCACCCATGACCGAAACGGTGCCGCCTTTGCGGACCGCATCGATGGCCCAGTTGAGGGCGATCGGTGACGCGCCTGCAGCTGGAACTTGGCCGCGGGGCCGCGGTAGACCATCGCGCACATCGTGTCTGGACTCATGCGCGTTCGGGTACCCCACAAATGCGGTACTAACCGCGCCGGCGGCGCGGTGCGCGCAGACCGGTGTCACGCGCGGGGGTGTAGAAAAGGAACCCGAATCCAGGACAGTCCTCGGGAGGAGATCGTCGATGTCAATGGTGTCTTATGTGATCGCCGGTTCGGAGGCCAGCGGGGGAGCGGGCATCCAGGCCGACCTGCGCACCTTCGCACAGCTGGGTACCTATGGTGTCGGGACCATCACCTGCATCGTGTCCTTCGACCCGAACAACGAGTGGTCCCATCGGTTCGTACCGATCGACTCCGGGGTGATCGCCGATCAGATCGAGGTGGCCACTGCCGCGCACGAACCCGAGGTCGTGAAGATCGGCATGCTGGGCACCCCGGCCACCATCTCCACGGTCGCGCAGGCGCTCGGCTCCCGACAGTGGCGAGACGTCGTCGTCGACCCGGTGCTGATCTGCAAGGGCCAGGAGCCCGGCGCCGCACTCGACACCGACAACGCCCTCCGCTCCGAGATCTTGCCGCTGGCCACCGTGGTGACCCCCAATCTGTTCGAGGCCGCGACCTTGGCCGGCATGGACGAACTGACGTCCACCGACGACCTCGCCGAGGCGGCGCGGCGAATCCATGAACTCGGGCCGAAGGTCGTCGTCGTGAAGGGCGGGGTCGGACTCCCCGGCGATGAGGCGATCGACGTCGTCTTCGACGGCTACGAGGTCACCGTCCTGCGTGCCCCGAAGGTGGGCGACGAGCGGGTCTCCGGAGCCGGCTGCGTGTTCGCGGCCGCCACCACCGCCGAACTCACCAAGGGCGTAGGGGTCCTCGACGCGATCAGCACCGCCAAGCAATTCACCCACGACGGCATCGTCGGCCGTCTCGCCTCGAACGCACCGTTCGACGCCGTGTGGCACGGATCGAGGTGACCCACGGGCGAGTGCTCGGTCGGCCCAGCCCGTCGGGTGTCAGCGGGCTTCTCCCCGGGTAGTCGAGCGACAGCCCGGCGGTCACCGTCACCGTCCGGGACGTCGTCCCGAGGAGAATCCATGTCCGAGACCGTCGCCGACATCGTGCTGCAACGCCTTCGGGAGTGGGGGTCCGGCAGGTTTTCGGCTACCCCGGCGACGGCATCAACGGCCTGCTGTCGGCCTGGGTACGCGCGGAGGACGATCCGCAGTTCGTGCAGTCGCGCCACGAGGAGATGAGCGCGTTCCGAGCCGTCGGGTACGCGAAATTCTCCGGTGAGGTCGGTGTATGTGCCGCGACCAGTGGTCCCGGCGGCATCCACTCATCGACCGGGCGATCCGGATCGCGCTCGCCGAACGCGCGCCGAGGGCCCTGATCTTTCCCTCGGATGTTCTCGACCTCACCTACGAGCCACCACGGCAGGCCTTCAAGCAGGTCCCGTCCAGCCTCGGGGTCACGTCGGCGTCTCCCGCGCCGGACCCAGATGCGGTCTCGCGTGCCGCCGAGATCCTCAACTCCGGGGAGCGGGTCGCGATGCTGGTCGGCCAGGGGGCACGGGGATGTGCGCCCGAGCTCATCACGGTTGCCGACGTGGGAACAGCGCGCGATGTCAGGATCGCCGAAATTCGCTGCCTCACAGGAACTCCCCGACGTCGACTACGCGGCCTTCGCGCGGGGGATCGGACTCGTCGGGATCAACGTCGACGACCCGGATGGTCTCGGTACCGCATGGGACACCGCCCTGGCCGCCGATCGACCGGCGTTGCTCGACGTGCGTTGCGACCCGACGGTGCCTCCCGTCCCGCCGCACGCGACCCGCGAGCAGGTCCTCGCCCTCGGCGAGGCGCTGGTCAAGGGTGACGACGATGCATGGGCCGTCGCCAAGAACGCAGCCAGACAGGGAATCCGCCAGTTCCTACCCGGACGGCAGTCCGACAACGACTGACTACACGGGACACCGGCTGCGCCCCGGTCCCGTACTCTCCACCGCATGAGCGGTGAGGAACTCTTCACAGCGGTAGCGGTCGGGTTCGAGGCAGTCGGAGCCTTCGCGATGATCGTGGGAGCGATCATCGCGTGCGTGCTGGGCGCACGTTCGCTCCGTCGGGGAGAGGGTGGCAACACTGCCTTCTCGGTACTGCGCAACACACTCGGAGCAGCCATTCTCCTGGGGCTGGAAGTCCTGGTCGCGGCGGATCTCATCCGCACCATCACGTCCAAACCGTCGATCGAGGATGCGCTCATCCTCGGGCTCATCGTGCTCATCCGTACCGTGTTGTCGATGTCCATCCAGATCGAGATCGAGGGCGTGGCGCCGTGGCGTCGAGCGTTGCTGACCAGCGGTGGACAACTGCTCGGTGCAGCGGTCGCGAACGACGCAGCAGCTGCGCGACCGACAACCGAAAGCACCGCGCGACGCGTCGACGGGTAGTGTCGCCACCCGGTCTGGCGCCGACAACGACCGGCGAGTCATCCTGGATGCCGATCACCGACAGACCGACCGAAGGAGTGCCGGGTGACAACGATCCCAGACGAAGTCGATGTCCTCATCGTCGGTGCCGGGATCTCCGGCATCGGTGCCGCCCGCTGGGTGCGAACCGAACACCCTGGCAAGTCGATCGCGATTCTCGAGGCCCGGAATACCGCCGGCGGTACGTGGGACCTGTTCCGCTACCCGGGGATTCGGTCCGACTCGGACCTGCACACCTTCGGGTACGACTTCAAGCCCTGGACCGATCGACAGGCGATCGCCGACGCCCCGCGAATCCTCGATTACCTCCACGAGACGATCGACGAGAACGATCTCGCTCCGCTGGTCCGGTATGGGCATCGTGTGGTGGCGGCCGTGTGGTCGTCGGACACCGCGCGGTGGACGGTCGACGTCGAACACACCGACACCGGAACGCGAAGCCAGATCAGTGCGCGATGGATCTTCTGTGGCTCGGGCTACTACGACTACGACGCGGGGTTCGCGCCGGAGTTCGCCGGCACCAAGACCTTCCGTGGCGAGATCGTGCATCCGCAGCACTGGCCCGAGGACCTCGATTACGCGGGCAAGCGGGTCGTGGTCATCGGCAGCGGCGCAACGGCGGTCACACTGCTTCCCGCGATGGCGGGACAGGCCGCGCACGTGACCATGCTCCAGCGCACACCGACCTACATCCTCCCGCTGCCCCGCGAGGACGCCATCGCCAACACCCTCAAGAAAGTGTTCGGCACCGAACGCGGATACGCATTGACCCGACACAAGAACGTCGCGCAGCAGCGGTTGCTCTTCGAACTGTGCCAGCGATTCCCATCGGTCGCTCGTCGGCTGATCCGCAAGATCAACGAATCTCAGCTGCCCGAGGACTATCCGGTGGACACGCATTTCAATCCCCCGTACAACCCCTGGGACCAGCGGCTGTGTGTGGTGCCCGACGCCGACCTGTTCCGGGCCATCCGCTCCGGGAAGGCCTCGATCGTCACCGACCGGGTCAACACCTTCACCGAGAACGGCATCCGGACAGTGGGCGGGGAGGAACTCGAGGCCGACATCGTCGTCACCGCGACCGGGCTCAACATCAAGATCATCGGCGGCATCGAGCTGAGCGTCGACGGTGAACCGGTGTCCCTTCCCGACACCGTCGTCTACCGCGGGATGATGCTGTCCGGTGTGCCGAACTTCGCGCTGGCGATCGGTTACACCAATGCGTCGTGGACCCTCAAGATCGGACTGTTGTGCGAATACTTCTGCAAACTTCTGGCGCACATGGATTCTCACGGATACGACAGTGTGTGGGCGGTCGCGGACCCCGATATGCCGACTCGGCCACTGCTCGACTTCGGGGCCGGCTACGTCCAACGAGCCCTCGACACCCTGCCCAAGCAGGGAGCTGAGGAGCCCTGGGTGATGTCGATGAGCTACTACGCCGACCGCAAATTGTTCCGTGGTGACGTCGCCGACGACAACGTCCGATTCGCGCGGGCGGGGGAGCGGGTGCGGTCGACGGTCGGGTAGCGGTGACGACTCGCCGGACGGCGGCTGAGTCACATCCGCGCGAACCGCACCAGCCAGTAGCAGTAGACGCCGTAGGCCGCGATACCCACCGCGGCCAGGATCATCAGCACCTGCCCGGCGGGCAGGCCGGCCAGTGTCTTGACCGCGCCGTCGATCCCCGTGGCCTTCGACGGATCGGCAGTCGCAACAGCCACGATGACCAGGATGCCGGTGCCGGCCAGAACGACACCCTTGCCGCAGTAACCGATCACGCCCGCGATTGTCGCCGCCTTGTCGTCGGAGATCTTGAGATCGTCGAGGAACGACCGGCTGGCTCCCTTGTAGACGTGGTAGACGCCGACGCCGATGATGATCAGGCCGGCCGCGACGAGGACGAACTTCCCGCCACCGGACTGCAGGAGTCGCGCTGTCAGTCCGGCGTTCTCCTGACCACTCGACTTCCCTTGGCCGGTCGCGAAACGTATTGCCGACCAGGCGAACCCGACGTAGACCACGGCGAGCGACAACGCTTTTCCGCGATCGAACCACTGCTCGGCGCCATCACTGTCCTCGCCCGGTTCGGTGGCGTGGGGTCCGACGACGGCCTCGGCGAGTCGCCACAGCGCCAGTGCTGCGAACGCGACCGCGGCCACCCACAGGACGACGCGGCCGCCGGACGAGTCGGCGAAGATCCCCAACGCACCCGACTGGTCGGCGTTCCCGCCCCCACCGAAGGCCAGGCGCAGGATGATGTAGGCGATCAGCAGATGGAGCAGGCCGCTGACGGCGTGGCCGGCACGCGCCAAGCGCTCGAACCACGGGCTGTCGGTGGCGCGGTCGACCGCGCCGGTCACTTGATTGCGGCTCATCGCGCCACGTTCCTTCCACCGGTCGACCGAGCTGGTGCCCGGCCGGTTCCACTGACGTTACGGGGGCGTCGGGCGGTCGCTCACTTCCCCTGCGAGTTACGAAGGGCCCGAGCCTGTTCGATGTACTTCTGGTCCTTCTCGTCGTTCTTGTCCGACGCCGTGGTGTCCCGAGGCGGCAGTTGCAGGTGCTCTTCGGCCGGCATCCCCGCCTGTAGCTGTCGGCCACGTTCGAGTTCGGAGTCGAACTCGGCCCCGAACAGCAGCGCGAGGTTCGTCAGCCACAGCCACAGCAGGAAGACGATGACTCCCGCGAGTGCGCCGTAGGTCTTGTTGTAGCTGCCGAAGTTCGAGACGTACAGCGCAAATGCCACCGACGCGACGATCCAGGTGACGATGGCCAGCACCGCTCCGGCGCTGATCCACCGGAACTTCGGCTGCTGCACGTTCGGGGTCGCCCAGTAGAGAATGGCGACGATCAGGATGACGAACAGCAGGAGGATCGGCCAACGGACGATGTTCCACACGGTCAGCGCGGTCTCGCCGAAACCGATGGCGTCTCCGATCGATTTCGCGATCGGTCCGCTGACGGCCAGCATCAGTGCCACGGCAGCGGCGAGCACGAGTGCTACGAGGGTCACGAGCAGCATGATCGGCCGCAGCTTCCAGATGGGACGGCCTTCGTCGATCTCGTACATCCGGTTCATCGCGCGTCCGAACGCCCCCACGTAACCCGAAGCGGACCAGAGCGCGCCGAGCAGACCGAGTACGAGGGCGAAACCGGCGCTGGGGGCGGCCACGAGTTGTTCGACGGGGCCCCGCAACGTGTCCACGGCCGACGACGGTCCGAGGTCGTCGACCATCTGCAGGACGGCGTCGGTCGTCTTCTCGCCCTGGCCGAACACACCGAGCAGCGAGACCAGCGCGAGCAGCGCCGGGAACAGCGAGAGCACGGAGTAATAGGTGAGCGCCGCTGCCAGATCGGTGCACTGATCGCGCGAGAACTCCCGCGCGGTCTTCTTCAGCACGAAGAGGAGGGACGGCTTGGTCAGGTCAGTGGGGGAGTCCGGCTTGCGCGGATCATCGGGGTCGGCCGATTCGGGGTCGTCGCGAACGTCCGGTTCAGCTGAGGCCGGATCCTTGTCAGCTCGTTCAGCGGCGTCATCTCGTTTCATCCCCTGCGCTTAACCAGCGAACGCGCGAGCCAAACCCGGCCGACGTCGGCGCACCCGTCACCTGTGGGGTCAGCGCACGTGGCCGCAGGCGGCGTCGACCGCCCCCTGCAGATCTCGCTGGATCCAGCGGGTCACGGCGGCGGGTGTGTCGTCTCGACGGGCGCCGAGGTCCACCGGTTCACCCAGAGCGACAACGGGCCGGCCACCACCGGCCGGGTAGGCGATCCCGGCGGAGACCAACCACAGTCCGACACCGTCTCGCAGGGCTCGATGGGCGATGTGGCCGATCCCGGTGCCGAGCCGCTGAACCTCCGTCGGGTCGCCCTCGTTGCAGGTCCCCTCCGGAAACACCGCGATGCTGTCCCCGCGTGCCATTCGTTCGACGCAGACGGCGATCATCTGACGCCCGGCGTCGGCCGCAGCTCGCACTCCGTGGTCCTTGCTGCGAAACACCGGGATCCCGCCCAGAGTGTCGATCTTCTTTCGCTGTTCCGGATCCTGGAACAGTTCGTCTTTCGCGAGGACACGCAGGCTGCCTATCCGGCGCCGCAGCGGTGACCGGAAGCCCGCAGCTGCGAGGACCAACGGGTCGCGCTCGGAGACATGATTCGCCGCAATGAGCAGCGGAGCCCCGCTGCGCACGGCGCGGACGATCGCCTCCCGCGAACGAAAGCGCACGACCGGCCGGATTCGGGCGGCGAGCACCGCGTACATCATTCGCGCCCGGGCGCGGTCCTGCTGATGGGTCCGGTAGTGCTCGTATACCGCCTGTGCCTCGGACAGCTCGACCTTCACCTAAGTTACGGTACCGTAGGTTGCGGGGCTGCGGTGCCGCCACGGGACTCCGCATGACCGTCCGGGTACAGCTCCGAGGTCAGTCGGGGACGACGACCGCCCGGCCACGCAGCTCGTTCGAGGCCAACCGACGGTAGGCCTCGAGCCCGTCGTCGAGGGAGAACTTCTCGACGGCGACCTCCAGGACACCGTCGCGCGCGAGGTCGAGGACCTCGATCAGTTCGTGCCGCGCACCCCAGTACGGCGCCCGAACCGACACCTCATAGGGCTGGGTGAAGAAGCCGACCTTCGCCGCGGCGACACCGTCACCGATGCCGACGATCACGACGTCACCCAGCGTGCCGACGATGCCCATCGCGGTGTCGATGGTCGGCTGCAAGCCGACGAAGTCGAATACCGCGGTGGCGCCGTCGTTTCCGGTGATCTTCCGGACATTCGCCACGGCGTCGGCATCGCTGAGAACGGTCTCATGGGCACCCACCTCGCGTGCGAACGCGAGCTTGTCCTCGCTGAGGTCGAGGGCGATGATGCGCGCCGGGGTCAGATGCCGTAACAGCTGAATCCCGATGTGCCCCAATCCGCCCGCACCGATGACGACGGCCGTGGTGCCGCCGACGAGCTTCGGCAGCGACGGTTTGATCGCGTGATACGGCGTGAGCCCCGCGTCGGTGAGCGGTACCGCTGCGATCGGGTCGAGGTCGCCGAGCGGAACGAGGTGCCGGGCGTCGTCGACGATCATGTAGTCGGCCATCGCACCTTCGTTGCCGAGCCCGGGGGGAGTGATGCCGAGTTCGGCCGCACGACTGCAGTAGTTCTCGAACCCACGCGAGCAGAAGTGACAGGTCCCGCAACCCCAGGGGCCGTAGACCGCCACCGCGGTTCCCTCGGTCAGCGACGTCACACCGCTGCCGATCTCGGCGACCACACCGGCTCCCTCGTGCCCGAGCGTCATGGGTAACGGATAGGGAAAACCCTCGGCGGGCATGTTGAGCACGAAATCGTCGGAGTGGCACGCACCGGCGGCAGTCACCTTCAACAACACCTGGCCGGGGCCGGGTGTCGGCTTGTCGACCTCGCGGAGCTCGGGCGGACTTCCTGGCTTGACGATCTGGATGGCTTTCATGCCGGACACCTCTCGGTTCGAGTCGTTTGCGTGCTCTCCCGCCTTCCGGTCTACCCGCGTATGGCGATACGCGCATACGTCGGCGGGAAACCAGACGCGAATTCCTGCTGAACCGCGGCACAGGTGGACAATGCCGATCAGAAGCCGGGACGGACCACGGAGTTCGATGTCGCGGCGTGCCGGGCGTGTCGGCGGGTGCGTCAAACATCCTGTGGCAGAGTCGATCAGCCGAGACGACGGCCGGAGGCGGAAGAGGACCGGATGCACTTTGGAGTACGGGTGGACCGGACAACGCTGCGACTCCGGGTCACCATCGTCGCGACTGATTCCGAGCGGCGCACCGCACACACTGCCGGGTGGCCGGCAGGACTTCGAGGCGCTCGGCACCGATGGGTTCGCCACAGTCCTCGCACCGGCCGTAGGCACCCGCGCCGACCCGGTCCAGGGCGGCACCGATCTCGTCGAGCCGGACTCGCGACCGTTCCAGCTGCGCAACCAGATGGCCGCGTTCCACCGCGAGAGTCGAACCTTCCGGATCGTGCTCATCGTCGGCCGCCGCGTCGCTCGTCGCCTCGAGCACCGCGGCCAGCCGGGACGACAACGATTCGATCAGCGCGGCGGTCCGTTCCCGTTCTGCGAGCAGCACATCCCGCGACTCGTCATCCTGCCTCGAGGTCACCGTGGGCCCACCGACGTCGTCTCGCTCAGGTGCCGCAGAAGGTCTGGAAGCTGTCGCTGAACGCCTGCGGGGCCGGCGCCGCGAAGTGAGCCCATTCGGTGCGGCGTTCGAACGGATGCGTGACGGGATCCATCAGCCGCGTGAACGGTTCCAGATCGCCGTCGGTCGCGGCGCGCAAAGCGGCGTCGACCTGATGGTTGCGCGGGATGTACACCGGGTTCACGGTATCCATCGCCTCGGCGACCGCACCGGGCTCACGACCGAGACGGGCGAGTTCACGGCGCCATCGTTCCAGCCACGGACCGATCTGCTCGCGCGGCATCAGGCTGATGATCGGGACCTGATCTCCGCGGAGTTCATCGGCCAGCGCCCGGAAGGTGCCTGTCCAGTCCGCACGATGATCACGCATCAGGGTCAACAGGTCGGCGACCAGTTCGGGTTCGGAAAACGCTTCTGTCAGACCGATTTTCGACGCCATGCCGGTGGCGAAATGATGTTCGTACCGCACCTCGTACGTGGCGAGCACGTCCGACGCCGCAGCGATCGCCTCATCGGGTGTCGGGGCCATGAGCCTGAGCAGGGTTTCGGCGAACCGCGCCAGATTCCACTTCAGGACGGCGGGCTGATTCCCGTAGGCGTATCGGCCCGCGTGGTCGATCGAGCTGAACACCGCCGACGGGTCGAAGGCGTCGAGGAAGGCGCAGGGCCCGTAGTCGATGGTCTCACCCGAGATCGTCGTGTTGTCGGTGTTCATCACGCCGTGCACGAACCCCACCAGCATCCACTGGGCCACCAGTGCGGCCTGACGTTCGAGTACGGCTTCGAAGAACGCGAGATACCGGTTGCCGTCGCCGGCCTCCGACGCTTTCGCGAGCTCCGGGTAGTGGCGGCTGATCGCGTAGTCGGCGAGTTGTTGCGTCAGGTCGGTGTTCCGGATTGCGTACTCGAAGGTGCCGACACGGAGATGGCTGGCGGCGATCCGCGCCAACACCGCGCCGGGCTCGGCCCCGGTGCGCTGAATGTCTCGCCCCGTGGCCACGACCGACAGCGAACGCGTGGTCGGGATCCCCAGGGCGTGCATGGCCTCGCTGATCAGATACTCGCGCAGCATCGGCCCGACCACCGCGAATCCGTCGCCACCTCGGGAGAAGGGGGTACGCCCAGAACCCTTGAGCTGTAGATCGACTCGTCGACCGCCGCGGTCGATCAGCTCCCCGAGCAGCAACGCCCGGCCGTCCCCGAGAAGCGGTGTGTACCCGCCGAATTGATGCCCCGAGTACGCGGTGGCGACGGGGACGGCATCGGCGGGCGCGGCCGCACCCGACAGAAGTGCGACACCGTCGTCGGATGTCAGTGCCGCGATGTCGAGGCCCAGGTCGTCGGCGAGTGACTCGTTGACGACGAGCAGTCGGGGGTCAGGCGTCTCGGCACCCTGCCACGGCACGGTGAAGGGCGTCAGCTCGTCGACGAAGGTGCGCTCGAAGCCGGTGATTGCAGCGCTCGTGCGGGCGGGAGTATCGGGAGAGACGGACACCCCTCGAGGGTAACCAGTTTCCGGACCGGCAAACCGGCTGCGCAGAAGGGGCGAGGGAGGAGTGTCCACCTCACTCGCCCCGGACGGCGATCAGGCCGCCAGCGCCGCGCCGCAGATGCCGCAGGCCTCGAAGTTGCGCCGATTCCACCGGGCGATCGGGATGAAGAACACGCTGAACTGGCTGTATTCACGCATCCGCGCCCACTGGGTGGTGTTGTGGCAGCGGGGACAGGTGCGGGTCTGACCCGCACCGAGATGCTTCTGCCTACGGCCATATCCGAACAAGAAGAACACGCCGCCATCGTAGAGTTCGCGGCTCGCGGCGGCCGGTCACGCGCCGCGGTAGTCGATCACGGGCGGCGGACCATGAGGTCGTTCTCGGCTGTGAAACCGCATTGTTTGTACAGGTCTGTCGATGCTTCGGTCGGGTTGAGCACCACCTTCGCGTATCCACGGCCGTCCGCGGTCGCGACGGTATGCCGGACCAGTTCACGTCCGATCCCGGAACCGCGGAACGCCGGGCGGACGTACAGATGACCGAGATAACCCCATCGGCCGCCGGCGCCCTGCCGGGGACTCGGCATCCGGGCGTGTTCGGTCAAGCACACCATTCCCACGGTCATGTCGTCCGTGCCCGCGGTCCAGACCGTTCGTCGCTCATCGTCCAACCAACTCGCAACTGCGGCGGCGAAGGCGGTATCGCCAAGCCACGGCCCGACGGAGCGATCGTCTTCGTACGCCCACTCCCAGCGGAGCTCGGCCACATGGTGGGAGTTCTGCGAAGGTTGAATTCGTACCGCGTGTCGACCGGTCACCCACCCAGGGTGACCGATGACGGTCGGCGGCTGCGCGTGCGGCACCACGGAAACTCCGCGACCACCGCCGGCCTCGCGGAGAATGGACGAGGCCGGAGGTGCTCGCCATCTGTCGAGACGCATCGGGTCGGCGGGCATCGGTACGCTCGGTGGTGTCCGTTTTGTCGGCCTGACGTCACCGCCACCGGGCTGCGGACCCGCGAAACCGGAGGGAAGCATGGAAGCACTGATCCTGATCGCCGTCATCGTCGTGATCGTCGTCGGGGTGGTGGTGTTCGCCCAACAGCGTTCCGGCGCCAACGCGGCCCGCACCCTCGAGGACGCGAAAGCCGACGCACGACAGGTGATCGAACGTCTGGGCGGCCAGGTGTTCATGCTGGTCGGCGACGGCCCGGCATCGAAACAGGCGCTGGCCGACGCGGGGGAGCGATACACCGCGGCGGGGTCTCAGATCGAGCAGGCCAATTCGCCGGTGCAGGCGCGGCTGGCCAAACAGACTGCGATCGAGGGGCTCTACTACATCCGTGCGGCCCGGGCCGCCATGGACCTCGACCCAGGTCCGGCGATCCCCGAGCTCGACGGGCAGAAGAGTGCCGGTGCGGTCACCGAGGACCGGACCGTGGAGTTCGAGGGACGAAAGGTCGCGGCATCGCCCAACCCGTCGGAGCAGACGCCCAACTACTATCCCGGTGGCCGCGTCGCGGGCAGGCCGGTACCCGCCGGTTGGTACTCCGAGCCGTGGTGGAAACCGGCTCTCGTTGCCGGCGCCTGGGGACTCGGATCGATGTTCCTGTTCTCGGCAATGTTCTCCGGCATGGCGGGCGTTCCCTACGACGCGCAGTCCTTCGAGAGTGGCGCCGGCGACGGTTCCGACGGTGGCGCCCTGGAAGGCGGTGACTCCGGCGACTTCGGCGGTGGTGACTCCGGTGACTTCGGCGGGGGAGATTTCGGTGGCGGCGACTTCGGCGGGGGAGGCGACTTCGGCGGTGGCGACTTCGGGGGGTTCTGAGCGGCTGCCCTCCGAGTGACTCGGCTTCGCTTGCCGGGCGTCAGGTCGCCGTGGGTGCCGCGACGACGGACAGCAACCGGAGCTTCTCGGCACTCGCACTGCCCGGGGTCGCGGTGTAGACGAGCAGCGAATGCGAACACCGCGGGTCGACCAAGATCTGGCAACTCAGCTCGATCAATCCCACCTCGGGGTGCACGTACCTCTTGGTCTCGCGAGGAGCTATACCCACTTCGTGCCGTGCCCAGATCTCGCGGAACTCCTCGCTCTCGCCTGTGAGCCGTTCCGCGAGCGACGCCGCATACGACTGCGGGCCTCGTAGCGCAGCCACTCCTCGTAGTCCGGATACGTACATACGTGAGTAGAAGTCGTGGTCGTCGGACGGATGCAATTGGCGAGCCCGCGGATCGGTGAACCACCGATAGCCGATGCTCCGCGCCGGCCCGTCGAACCGCATGAGGTCGCCGACCAGTGCCACCCCGAGTCGGTTCTGGCGCAACGTCTCGCCGAGTTCGGTGACGATCTCGGCCGGGGTGTCGGCGAGCCGGTCGAAGATCCGCATCATGCCCGGGGAGATGTGCTCGCGGTCGGGTCCGCGCATGGGCGGCCGGTGGCCGGCGAGGTGGAACAGGTGGTCTCGCTCCTCGACGGAGAGGTGGAGGCCCTGTGCGATGGCGGCCACCATTTGTGGCGACGGCTGCGGGCCGCGCTCGCGTTCGAGTCGTGAGTAGTAGTCGGCGGACATGTGACACAGGGCAGCCACCTCTTCGCGACGGAGTCCACCTGTGCGACGGCGCTGCCCGCGAGGCAGTCCGACGTCCTCGGGCTGAAGGGCGGCACGCCTCACCCGAAGGAAGTCAGCGAGACCGGGACGATCGATCATTCGGCCATTCTTGCGTGTCAACGGCCAGTTTGATGTCCCCGCTGGTGGCCAGGTGAAAGTCCCCAC
>NZ_JAMBDT010000061.1:0-30840 GCF_025143765.1 Gordonia sp. p3-SID1431 | reverse complement strand
CTTTTCGCCGGCCGGAACCCGTAGTGTCACCTCGTCACGTTGAGGTGTCGGGGGACACTACGAAGAAGGTCAAGCACGATGCGTTGCTCGCGAAAGATGGTTCTCGGATTCCTGGCCGCGACGTCGATGACGGTCGCTCCGCTGATGGTGGCGGCACCCGCCGCGGCGGCAACCGACTACGCCAATTGCACCGAACTGCGCGGCGACTACCCGCACGGTGTCGGCAAGACCGGCGCCGTCGACTCGACGTCGGGTACGCCGGTCACGACGTTCACCGTCGACGACGAACTGTACGAGGCGAACTCCGAGAGCGACCGCGACGGGGACGGCATCGCCTGCGAGAAGCACTGAGCGTGCGTCACACTGGGTGACGTGTTCACCCAGGTCGAGGACGAGAACCGCCGGTTGCTCCGTGCGCGCGACGTCATCGACCGCTCCTACGCCGACGACCTCGACATCGCAACGCTCGCACGCATCGCGCTGATGTCGCCGTCGCACTTCATCCGCCGATTCCGGGCCGTGTTCGGGGAGACGCCGCACCGCTACCTGCAGCGTCGGCGCATCGAGCGGGCCTGTGCCCTCCTTCGGACCACCGACGTCCCGGTGCTCGACGTCGCGTTGCTGGTCGGCTACGACAGTCCTGGCACGTTCGGCCGGACGTTCAGCCGAATCGTCGGCTCCAGTCCCACGGCCTACCGGCAGCGTGTCGCTCCGATTCCCGTTCCCGGTTGCTTCGTGCGCCGGTGGACCAGGCCGAGCAATGCTGCCACCGGGGTCCCGCGAGCGGCCGAAGTGAGCGATTTCGGAGAAGCGCCGGCCGGGCCGCCGGTCGTATCGTCGGGCGCATGATCAACGGCATCGGTATCCATTCCGTCTACGTCCTCGATCAGGACGTCGCACTCGACTTCTACGTCGGCACACTCGGTTTCACGGTCGACACCGACGTCGACATGGGTTTCATGCGGTGGTTGACGATCGCGCCGCCCGGTCAACCCGACCGGCTCATCCTGCTCGAGAAGCCCGGGCCGCCCGCGCTTTCCGACGAGACCGCCGCGAAGATCCGCGACCTCGTGACGCAGGGGGCGATGCCGGTGACGATCCTGTCGACCGACGATTGCCGCGGCACCCACGCGGCGCTCGTCGCGCGCGGCGTCGAGTTCACCCAGGACCCCGAAGACCAGCCCTACGGCACCGACTGTGCGTTCCGGGACCCGTTCGGCAATGCGTTGCGAATGACCCAGCGGGCCGTCGCCGCCCGGCCGATCCGAGCCGAGGACATCGCCTGCTGGGCACCGGACGATTGACCTGGTCCGCCGACCATCCCGACCGGCACGCAGGCGTTAGATTCGTGCCCATGGCGGTCCGTCTCGACAAGTACCTGAGCAGCAACCACCCGGACATCGCGATCGCGGCAGCGTTGCTGTTCCTGGCCGGGCTGGTCGACGCCATCGCGTTCGTCGTGCTCAAGGGCAGCTTCGTCGCGTTCATGTCCGGCAACTCGACGATCCTGGGAGCGTCGACGGCCGCGGGCCGGTGGTCGACGATCGCCGTCGTCGCCGGACTCGTCGCGGCCTTCTTCGGCGGGGCCGTGGGCGGCGCGGCACTCGGTCGCTGGGGCGGACAGCACTCGCCGGTCTGGGTTCTCGTAGCCGTGACGGTGACGCTTCTCGCCGGCACCGTTGTCGCGCTGACCGCGTCGCCGACGGCCGGGATGATCGTGGTGGCGACTGCGACCGGCGCGATCAACTCGGCACTGTCGCACACCTCGACGGTGCCGGGCGGCTTGACGTACGTCACCGGCACGCTGGTGAAGTCCGCGCACGAGCTGGTCGCCTCGCTGGGTACCGATCGACCGTGGGCGTGGCTGGCGGTGTTCTGGATGTGGCCGGTGTTCGTCCTGGGCGCGGTGTGCGGCGGTTTCGCAGAACGTCACTGGGGTGTCGCCGGGTTGTGGGCCGGGGTCGCGATCGCCGCCTGCACCCTCCTCCTGCGGGTTGCCGAGACGTTGTCTCGGGGCAATTCGCGCTCAGATGGAACCGAACGGGCCGCTGGATAGTCTGAAACATATGCGCGACGACAAGCTGCTCACCCGGATCTCCGCCCTTCTCCGTCAAGCGGAGAACACCGACAACGAGCACGAAGCCGAGACCTTCATGCAGGCCGCCCAGCGGCTCGCCACGGCGTCGTCGATCGACCTGGCGGTGGCGCGGGCCCACGACCCCGCGGCGCGCAAGAAGGTCACCCCGATCAGTCGACAGATCGCGATCGGCGAGCCCGGCAAACGCGGACTGCGGACCTATGTGCAGCTCTTCGTTGCCATCACCGCCGCCAACGACGTGACCGTCGACGTGGCGAGCAACTCGACCTTCGTGCTCGCCTACGGGTACGAAGCCGACATCGACGCCTGCGAGGCCCTCTACACGTCGCTGATCGTGCAGATGGTCGCGGCCAGCGACGCCTACCTGCGGTCGGGTGCCTACAAGGGCGAGACGTTCGCGCGGGTCGTCACCCGCGGGAACGGGTGGCGAGCCCGGCGGGTGATCGAGGAGAAGCCGTTGTCGCCGATCACGGCGCGGCTCAACTTCCAGTCGGCGTTCGCCGAACGCATCGGCAAGCGTCTCGCCGAGGCCCGCGACGCCGCGCGTGCGGAGGCCCTGGCCGCCGAACGCGACTCCGGGGAGACCACGCGCTCGACGGCGGTCGCGTTGCGCAACAAGGAGATCGAGGTCACCGACTTCTACCGGACCGAGTCGAGCGCCCGCGGGACGTGGCGTCCGTCGAGCGCCTCGGCCGGCTACTCGGAGGCCGCACGCCGCGCCGGCGACCGCGCGGGACGTCGCGCGAAGATCGGTGCCGACCGCGAGTTCGGCGGTGCGCGTGGCGCTTTGGAGGGTTAGGGCTCCACACGCGTGGGCGGGGCGTCGACCGGACCCCCGGGCGGCCGGTCGTACCAGGATGCAGACGGGTGCGGGACGAACGGTGTCGGTGTGCCGGCCCACCGCCGCACCCACCGGCCCAGACGACCCTCGTCCGTTGCCACGGCGTGCACGACGATGGCGGTGACGACGAGGATCAGCGCGAACACGAACAGCCAGCTGATCGCGACGAAGACGACACCGAGGGTGCCGTAACTGCGGATGGTGCCCGCCGCGAGCGTCGGCAGTGCGACGCGGCTGCCGGCGAGCAGGGCGGTGATGAGGATGCCGGTACCGAGGCCGTTGAGGACGAGCAGCTTCATCGGTACCTGCGACGACACCAGGAGCCGCGGGATCGCGGTGAAGGTGACCGACCAGATCAACACGGTCACCGCGACGATGAGCCCGATTCCCAGGACGCCCCGATCGCCGATGTGCATGCCGAACAGCGAGGTGGCCTCCACTCCGGTGGACAGACCCTGCACGGTGACCGCGGCGGGGATGAGGAAGACGACGACGACCCATCGCCAGAAGCTGCTCCACGGCAGTTTGGCGACGTCCCAGATCGACACATACATTCGGCCGAGGGCACGGGACAGGGAGGTGGCGCCGGCGATGGTCATCAGCGCACCGACGATGCCGAAGGTCGTCGCCGAGGTCGGGTCGTCGATCGTGGGCGTGTCGAGACTGCTGACGGGGATACCGAGCTGGGTGAGTGCGTCGTCGACGACGCTGGCGCCCGGCAGGGTGAGCACCAGGATCACGACCGGGAGGATCGAGGTGAAGGCCTGCGCGGCCAGGGTCATCGACCGGTCCGTGAGATTGCCTCGAGCCATGTCGATGACGATGCGGAGCATCAGGGAGGCGCCGGGCAGCCGCATCACGCGCTCGCGTACGGCATCGAGGTCGGGACGGCGCATGAAGTCTCCCATCGGCTCCGGGGTCTCTCATCATCGGCGATGCCGTGAGTGAACGGGACACCGGGCGCGCACGATTCTATGAGGCCGAGCACCTCGTGCATCGCCTGTTCGACAACGTGTCGTCGTCACGGACGGTGCAACTCGCCGGCACCGAGGTCACCCTCCCCGCGGAGGCGCGCTTCGCCTCGATCGACGCCGTCGACGACTACGTGGGCCGCGTGCTCGCGCTGCCGGGTGTGCGGTCGAGTTTCGAGCGCGCGTCGCACCCGGTGTCGGTCCGCGAACGGCGCGGCCAGCGGTCCGCGCACTATGCGGCGCGGGTTCGCAGATCCGACGGTGTGCCGGTCGCCGCCGAGATCGCCATCCCGTCCGCGGCCGACGGACGCTGGGCGCTGCGTGAACTGGTGGTGCTGCACGAGCTCGCCCATCACCTCGACGGCACGACCGGCCCGGCTCACGGGCGCGGATTCGTGCTGACGCTCATCGAACTCGTCGGGCTCGTACTGGGGCCCGAAGCCGCGTTCGTCTATCGCGTCGTGCTGTCGGATTCCGGGGTGGGGTGAACGACCTCAGCGCAGCCCGTCGCCGGCCAGCAGCGTCAGGTGGCTCGGGTGGTCGGGGTCGAGGACCAGGCGCTGGTGTCGGCGGCCGCGTGCCTTGATGAGGTCGGGCACGAGCGTCAGGTAGCGCGGGAGACTCGCGGCGTAGACGTCGACCCGGAGCCGATGGCCCGGCTGCAGGACCGCGTCGGTGGGGACGAGATCGACGTCGAGGCGGATCGGTTCGTCGGCGGGTACCGGCAGCTTGCGCTTGCGGGACAGATAGTGGTGCGCCGAGAGCAGGCTGCCGTCGTCGGCGTACGTCGACTTCGATTGGTCCAGTGCGCGATTCGACGCCGACAACGCGCCGTTGGTCAGCACCACCGACGTACCGTCGGGCGCGACGTCGTTCACGGTCACCGCCCAGACGGCCTCGTGTGCCGTGGTGGCGACGTTGAGGCGCAGGTTCATGGCGCCGCTGATCGGGGTTGCCTCTCCGACCGGCTCCGTGGTGAACGACAACGCGCCCCGCTCCTGGTATCGCGCATCCCGGGCGAAGTCCGCGCCGAGGGCCAGCGTCGCCCCCGCGGTCACCTGGGTCATGTCCCGGGACCGGAGCCCCCGAGTGTCCGGACGTACGTGCAGGGACGAAACACCCTGTGCGGGAGTGGTGCTCAGCGAACCGTCGTGGACGCAATGGTCGGCGGTCGACGACGGTTCGGCAGTCAGGTAGAGCCGCGTCGGGGCCACCCCGGGACGCGGGAAGCTCTGGCCCGCGGTCCACGCACCGCCCTGCTGCAGCATGGTGACCGGCCCGTAGTACTCGATCCCGTTGCGGTGCCCCTTGAGCCAGCGGTCGAACCACGCGCGTTCGAGGACGTCCAGGCGCGGGGGAGCGAACTTGCCGCCGTATCCCGACCCCACGTCGAGGTGATAGCCGTCGCCGACGATCATCTGCTTGCGGCCCGGCTCCATCTGTAGGCGCTCGTACACCCCGGTTGCACTGCGGCCGAACAGATCATGCCAGGCGCCGACGGTGAAGGTGGGTGCTTCGATGCGGTCGACGATCGGGTCGCGGGCGTCGAAGTACGGGTCGTCGAAGATGCGTGGATCACGGGCGGTCAGGAACCCCCACAGCAGCGAGGGGATCTCGGTGGCCGGGGACTTCACCCGGTCGATCGCCCAGCGCACCGCGTCGCCGCGCACGAGGTCGCGGATCACGTTGGCGGGGTTGGGAACCCACTTGAGCATGTTGACCGCGGACAACCACACCGGGATGAAGGCCGACGGCATGCCGCCGGTGATGTAGATGTCGCGCACTAGGTCGTCGCAACCCTCTACGGCGAACACGGCTTTCAGCTGTGGCGGCCGCTTGTCCGCGGCCTGCAGCGAGTTGATCGCCGAGTACGACCAGCCGGCCATCCCGACGGTCCCGTCGCACCACTCCTGCTCGGTCACCCAATCGATGACCTCCACCGAGTCCTGCTGCTCGCGAGGACCGAGGATCTGCCATTTACCCAGGCTCGCGCCGGTTCCGCGGACGTCGACGACGACCTGCACGTACCCGCTGCGTACCAGGTTGCGATTGATGCCGAAGACGTCGAAGACCCCGCCTGACAGGGTCTGTGTCAGCGTCGTGAGTCCCTCGAGGGCCGTGCCCGTCGCGTCCATCGACCGGGATGCGGTGTGCAGTGCCTTGCCGAGGACGGGGGCGTGGAGGGTCTGGTCGATGAAGTCGATGGCCGCGCGGTTGTACGGGTTGATGTTGATGACCGCGGGATAAGGGGTGAGGATCGTCTGCCCGAACCGGTTGGCGGGCCGGATGACCGTGGCGCGCAGGACGACGCCGTCGCTCATGGTGATGGAGACGTTCCGGTCGATGACGACGCGCGGGTAGAGCTGCTTGCCGTCGACCTGCTCGCGCCAGCGGATACCGTCGGCGCCGCCGGTGGGATCACCCAGCGGGAGCGTGCCGAAATGCGGCGCACCAGTGGTGCGGGTTCGCGTCGACGGAGCGACGCGGGCGCGCGGCTGTGTGGGATCCAGCTGGTACGTCATGGTGCATCACCCTGCCTGGGATGAGGTGTCGCACCCGCGAGTTGTTGCACGGATCGAGACGGCCGGGTGGACACCGACACCCCGTCGTGTCGGTCGCTTGCTTCCCGGCCCGTCCGCTGGCTGCGGATTACAGTGTGGTCCAGGTCACTTCACGTAGTCGCTGAAGGATAACTCAGCGGCGGTATCGGATGGCTAACGAGGTGGCGTCTTTTGGTCATGGCCGTGTGTGTTCCTGGTCACATTCAGGTAAACCCAGATCGATGGCGGCCGCCGCCTCGAGCACCATCCACGCCGACAACTGCACCGACAGATCCCGCTCCGGGACCTCGGAAGGATTGACGGCGCCTGCCACGAACTGGGCTTTCGTGCCGGCGTCGGTCGGGATCACCGCGTTTCGTCGCCAGTCGCTGGAGAAGATCACCCGTCCGGCGACCTCGGTGCGATGAGCCCACGCGGCGTCCGCGCTACGGGTCACGATCCGGGCTGCCCGCGTACGGAGTTCATCCGAACCGTCGGCCTCGGGCAGGTCGGTGGCGATGAGTGCGAGGTAGCGGGCCAGTACGCCGTGGAAGAGGCCGCCGTCGCCGCCACCTCCGCCGTTGATCACCCCGTCGGTGCAGGAGTGGTGCTCGACGGCGCCGAGCAGCCGGGCCAGCCGGTCGAGGTGCCGGCGATCCCCGGTCGTCCGCAACGCCTCGAGTTCGGCGCCCAGCACGACGCCCTGGCAGTAGGTGTAGGTGCCGGTCTCGGGTTTCAGTGAACCGTCGGGCAGCTTCTTGAGACCGTCGATGACCAGATGGGTGTCGGGATCGACGAGGTTGGCGTCCATCCAGTCGCACATCGCCACGGCGCGTTCGACGTGACCCGTGCGTGCCAGCAGGATCGCGGCCGGGCCGTTGGCCGGTGCGTTGAAGAACTGATCGGCCTTGCGCCAGGGGATGCCGCCGCCGTCCGCGGGCACCCAGGCGTCGAGCATCTGCCCGGCGAGGACACGGAGTCCGCTCGCATGGTCGAGGTGCAGGTGCCGGTCGGCGCGTTCGATGGCCAGTCCCAGCCACGCCATGTCGTCGTAATAGTTGTTGGTCCAGCGGCCGCCGTTGCGGACCCGGATGCCGCGCAGCAGCCGGTTGGCGTCGTCGGCGACGTCGGGGTCGAAGGAGCGGTCCGAGCCGACACGGTGGATCGCGGCGTCGACGATCAGGTCGACGAGGTGTGCCTGCCACCAGTAATGCCAGGATCCGAACTGGGCCTGCACGCGCCCGATGGGCCAGGCGACGGCTCCGGCACGTGTCCCCGGCAGCCAGAAGGCCCGCTGCAGGTGACGGTCGTAGATGGCGTCCGCGACGGCCTGTGCGCGGGCGTTGGGGTCCCGCAGGTCCGACGATTTGGATTGTTCGTCCACGTCCGCGTAGCCTAGTCGTCGATGTGATGCACACCCGTGCGTCGTATCGGTTCAACCAGAGACCGTTGGTCGTCGGGATTTCCCGGACGAAGGCGCGACGAGGTCGCCGGCCCACGCAGGATGAACGAGGAATGTCGCTCCACACGAACAGTGTGTGCGTTCACGCCCCGTGCCTGTGTGCCGGGGCGTTTGTCATCTCCGCCCTCGATCGCCTCCCGATGCCTGTCGCTCTTCTGTTGGACTCGACCAACTCATAGTGACGAGGAGAGGAGGCGAAGTATGGCCAAGTCCGAAAAGGTCGCCGCAGTTGCGGAGATCGCGGAGCAGTTCAAGAGCTCCACGGCGACGGTTGTCACGGAATACCGTGGCCTGTCCGTCACCCAGATCAGCACGTTGCGACGTTCCCTCGGTGAGGGTGCAACCTACTCCGTCGCCAAGAACACCCTGGTGAAGCGTGCCGCTGCTGAGGCGGGCGTGGAAGGGCTCGACGAGCTGTTCACCGGTCCGACCGCGATCGCCTTCATCGAAGGTGAGCCGGTCGTGGCCGCGAAGGCGATCAAGACGTTCGCCAAGGACAACAAGGCGCTGGTCATCAAGGGCGGGTACATGGACGGCCGCGCGCTGTCCATTGCCGAGATCGAGCAGATCGCCGACCTTGAGACCCGTGAGGTCTTGCTGGCCAAGCTCGCCGGTGCCATGAAGGGCAACTTGGCAAAGGCCGCCGGTCTGTTCAACCAGCCGGCTTCGCAGGTGGCGCGCCTGGCCGCGGCCCTGCAGGAGAAGAAGAACGAAGCCGGCGAGACCGAATAGGTCGTCCGCCGCACCACACCAATCCCCGAACCGTACGGGGATGAACACCGAAGCCCCGTACGGGGACTGACAGGAAGGACGCCAACCATGGCGAAGCTCACCGCTGACGAGCTCATCGATCAGTTCAAGGAACTGACCCTGCTGGAGCTCAGCGATTTCGTGAAGAAGTTCGAAGAGGTCTTCGAGGTCACCGCTGCGGCTCCGGTCGCCGTCGCCGCTGCCGGTGCCCCGGCTGCCGGTGGCGCCGAGGCTGCTGCCGAGCAGGACGAGTTCGACGTCATCCTCGAGGGTGCCGGCGACAAGAAGATCCAGGTCATCAAGGTCGTCCGCGAGGTCGTCTCGGGCCTGGGCCTGAAGGAAGCCAAGGACCTCGTCGAGAGCGCTCCGAAGGCTCTGCTGGAGAAGGTCGACAAGGAGGCCGCCGAGGCTGCCAAGGCCAAGCTCGAAGAGGCCGGCGCCAAGGTTTCGGTCAAGTAAGACCGACTCACGCGCAAGCGTTTCACGAGCCCGGGACAGCATCGCTGTCCCGGGCTCGTTGCTGTCCCGGGGAGGGGCGCTGGGTCGGGAGGGCGCTGGGTCGGGGTTCGCCCGCACACCGGCCCGCGAATTGAGGTCGCATGCGATCTCGTTTCGTCGTTGCGACCTCGATCGAAGTCGCATCGACGACATGAAGTCGCATGCGACCAAGAGGTTGGCCGGCTCGGTAGGAGACCCGGCTCGGCGGATGAAACCGACGGGGCGGTCCGTGCGTCCAAGTCCCATGCCTGCGCCCTTCGCTCATGAACTGCCCGTCGACCGATACGGTCTCGTTCGTCGGGAAGCGACCCTGCGGGCCGGTGTCGGGGACGACGTCGTCGCCGCTGCAGTCCGACGCGGTCAACTCCTGCGGCTGGCGCCGGGGGTGTGGGTCGAGGGGGGAGCGCGGTTCGAGGGGGCCGGCGGGCGCCGATCTGCTCTTCCGGCACCGATCCATAGCCGTGGCGACATCGGCGCGCGACCGCGGCATCTCGACACTGAGTCACGAATCGGCCGCCGCGCTTCTCGGGCTCGACACCCTGCATCCCGATCGCACCACGGTGCACCTGACGAAGGCCGCGAAATCCAGTGGCGGCTATGTGCGCGGACACCGTCATGTCCACAACGGCCCGCTGGGCCGCGATGAGACGGTCACAGTGGACGGATTGTCGGTCACGAGTGTCGAACGCACCGCGGTCGACATCGCGATGGCCGGTGACTTCGCCCAGGGGGTCGTCGTCTTCGACCGGGCGCTGGCGAAGGACGCGGATCACGACACGATGGCGGCCATGCTCGACGCACGCACGGGATGGAAGAACGTCGGCACTGCTCGCAGAGCGCTGGCGTGTTCGAACCGTCGATCGGAAAGCGTCGGTGAGTCGTGGAGCCGCGCGCAGATGATCGTCGCCGGACTCCCGGCACCCCGCCTGCAGAGCTCGTTCTCGACACCGGACGGAGAAATACGAGCGGACTTCGACTGGGACGGCCGGGTGATCGGTGAGTTCGACGGCCTCCAGAAGTACGGTCGGCTACTCCGCCCCGACGAAGAGCCACGTGATGCATTGATCCGCGAGAAGCGCAGGGAGGACGCGCTGCGCGCTCTTGGGATCATGGTGATCCGCTGGACCTGGTCGACTCTCGAACGCCGAGAACTCGTGGCTCTACTACGACCGTGGTTGACGACGACAGGTTCGCCCGCGGCCTGACCGTACGCAGAGCTAACACAGTCCCCATCGAATGCGTTTACGCATTCGACGCACTTACGACGACCACCCGCGCCTCGACCCCGACGCGCGGTGCTGAGCCGTCGAAATCGTGTTCCGCAGGTGAAGCCCAGGTCTGCGGTGGCCGTCACATCGAGGGGCCGGCCCGACTTCCCTCACCGCGAACCATCGGATATTGTCATCGGCGCGGCGAGAGTTACCGGGCGGTAGGTTTCCCGCAGCCATCACCGAGAACCACGCGGCGGCGTTGTGGGCGGGGACGGGTCGGTTAGAGTGACCCCAACCACAAATGCCGCCGGTTGGTGCGCGGTCACACCGTGGCCGCCTCGGGGGCAGCGATCGTCTGGAGGAAGTTGTGGGTGTTGAGGTCAGCGTCGAAGGACTCACCAAGTCGTTCGGTTCGCAGAACATCTGGCGTGATGTCACTCTGACCCTGCCGGAGGGGGAGGTTTCGGCGCTGCTGGGTCCGTCGGGTACCGGTAAGTCGGTGTTCCTGAAGACCCTGATCGGGCTGCTGCATCCGGAGCAGGGGTCGGTGATCATCGACGGGACCGACATCACGCAGTGTTCGGCCAAGGAGCTCTACGAGATCCGCAAGCTGTTCGGCGTGCTGTTCCAGGACGGCGCTTTGTTCGGGTCGATGAGCCTGTTCGACAACATCGCGTTCCCGCTTCGTGAGCACACGAAGAAAAAGGAGAACGAGGTCCGCGACATCGTGATGGAGAAGATCGACCTCGTCGGTCTGACCGGTGCCGAGGACAAGCTTCCCGGTGAGATCTCCGGCGGTATGCGCAAGCGCGCCGGGCTGGCGCGCGCGCTGGTCCTCGACCCGCAGATCATCCTGTGCGACGAGCCGGACTCGGGTCTGGATCCGGTGCGTACCGCCTACATCTCGCAGTTGCTGATCGACATCAACGCCCAGATCGACGCCACGATCCTGATCGTGACCCACAACATCAACATCGCGCGGACGATCCCGGACAACATCGGCATGTTGTTCCGCAAGGAACTGGTCATGTTCGGTCCGCGGGAGCAGTTGCTGACCTCGGAGCAGCCGGTGGTCAAGCAGTTCCTCTCCGGTGACCGGTTCGGTCCGATCGGTATGTCCGAGGAGAAGGACGAGGCGGTCCAGAAGCAGGAAGAGGCGATGCAGGCCGCGGGTATCTCCGGTGGTGGTACCAAGGAGGACTTCACCGAGATCATTCCGCAGGTGCAGCCCAATCCCGGTATGCCCGAACGCAAGGCGATCGCCCGGCACCGCGAGCGCGTGCACGCGATGCTGCCCGACCTGCCCCATAACGCTCAGGAGGCGATCCGCCGCAGCCAGGAGCAGGAAGACCAGATCCGCGAGGAGAGCCGCCAGCACGCCGACAACATGGCGAACGGCAACGGCCCGTCCGGCAACAACAGCTCCGGCAATGAGTGGACGACCGCGCCGAGCAACGTCGCCGTCGCGGACTCCAAGACCGACGTCATCGACTACGGCGGCAGCGATGCCCCGACCGAACAGTGGCACACACCCGGTGATGCACTGACCAAGCCCAGCCATCGTGCTGATGGGAACGAAGGGCGGACACCCTAGGGATGAGCAGTGCCACCACGCGTGGCGTCGACCGAATCGCGCAAGCCGGGACAGGTGCCCTGTCACAGACCGGCAATATCGTTCAGCTCTTCGTCGATGTTGCACGCCAGACCTTTGTGCGCCCGTTTCAGTGGCGGGAGTTCATCCAGCAGGCGTGGTTCATCGCCAGTGTGACGATCCTGCCCACCGCCCTGATCGCGATTCCGTTCGGCGCGATCGTCTCGCTGCAGACGGGTTCACTCATCAAGCAGCTCGGCGCGGAGTCCTACACCGGCGCGGCCAGCGTGCTCGTCGTCATCCAGCAGGGTTCGCCGCTGGTGACGTCGTTGCTGATCGCGGGTGCGGCCGGGTCGGCCGTCGCCGCCGACCTCGGCTCGCGCACCATCCGCGAGGAGATCGACGCGATGGAGGTGCTCGGCATCAACCCGATCCAGCGTCTCGTCGTACCGCGTGTGCTGGCGATGGTTCTGGTGGCGATGCTGCTCAACGGTCTGGTCGCCGTCATCGGTATCGGCGGTGGTTACTTCTTCAACGTGGTCGTCCAAGGCGGTACGCCGGGCGCCTACCTCGCGTCGTTCGGTGCGCTGGCACAGCTGCCCGACCTCTGGGTCTCGACCCTCAAGGCCGCGATCTTCGGTGTCCTCGCCGGTGTCGTGGCGTCGTACAAGGGCCTCAACCCCAAGGGCGGTCCGAAGGGCGTGGGTGACGCGGTCAACCAGAGCGTCGTCATCACGTTCCTGCTGCTGTTCCTGGCGAACCTGATCATCACTGCGGTCTACCTGCAGGTCGTCCCACCGAAGGGGAGCTAGACGTGACCGAAGGTGGGGGCGGTGTGACCATCGCCAAGAGCCGGCCCGAGTACTACATGTACGAGGCCCGCAAGCAGCTGGGCAAGCCGCTGAAGGTGCTCGACGGCGCCGGCGAGCAGATGTCGTTCTACGGCCGGACGCTCGCGTGGATGCCGAAGACGATCGTGCATTACACGCGCGAGGTCCTGCGCCTGCTCGCCGAAGTCGCGTTCGGATCGGGCGGACTCGCGGTCATCGGCGGCACCATCGGCGTGATGGTGCTGATGTCGGGGTTCACCGGCGTCGTGGTCGGCCTGCAGGGGTACGCCGCGCTCGACCAGATCGGGTCGCAGGCCCTCACCGGCTTCCTCTCCGCCTACGTCAACACCCGCGAGGTGGCCCCGCTGGTGGCGGGTCTCGCGCTGTCGGCGACCGTCGGCTGCGGCTTCACCGCCCAGCTCGGCGCCATGCGGATCTCGGAGGAGATCGACGCGCTGGAGACGATGGCCGTGCCGTCGATCCCGTTCCTGGTGTCGACCCGAGTGATCGCCGGTTTCATCGCGGTCATCCCGCTGTACGTGCTCGGCCTGCTGTCGGCGTACCTCGCCTCCCGCGTGGTGACGACGGTCTTCAACGGCCAGTCCGGCGGCTCCTACGACCACTACTTCAACCTGTTCCTGCCACCGGCCGACGTCTTGTGGTCGTTCGGCAAGGTGCTGGTCTTCGCGTTCGTGATCATCCTCGTGCACTGCTACTACGGCTACTACGCCTCGGGCGGTCCCGCGGGTGTGGGCGTGGCCGTCGGGCACGCGGTTCGAGCGGCTCTGGTGCTGATCGCGGTCCTGGACTTCTTCCTCGGCCTGGCGATCTGGGGCACCACGACAACCGTGCGAGTGGGAGGTTAACGTGACGCTGCTGCGTAAACGGTTGCTCGGACTCGTCTTCTTCCTCGTCGTCGCGTTGTTCCTCACCTTGACGATCACCAAGTTCAACAAGACGTTCACCGAGTTCACCGACGTCACGTTGCTGACCGACTCGACCGGCAACGCGCTGCCGGCGAACGCCGACGTCAAGGCCCGCGGCATGACCGTCGGCGAGGTGCGCGAGGTCAAGCCCGGACCCGACGGTTCCGTCGAAGTCGTGTTGGGACTCAACCCCGATCAGGCGTCGACGCTGTCGGCCGAGACCACCGCGCGCATCCTGCCGAAGACCCTGTTCGGCGAGCGCTACGTCGCCCTGCAGGTGCCGGAGGACAACTCCGGGCCGACGCTGAGCAACGGTGCGACGATCCAGACCGACCAGAGCGGCAACGCACTGGAAATCCAGCAGTTGTTCGACAAGCTGCTCCCGGTCCTCGAGGCGATCCCGCCGCAGGATCTGAACGCCACGCTGACCTCGCTGTCGTCGGCACTCTCGGGCCGCGGCGAGCAGCTGGGCACGACGCTGGAGGAACTCGACCAGATCTTCGGCGAGATCAACGAGAACCTGCCCGAACTCGAGGGCACCCTCGAGGGGTTGGCCAGCTTCTCGCAGACCTACTCCGAGGCGCTGCCCGACGTGGTCGACGCGCTCGACTCCCTGCGCACGACGACGAACACCATCGTCGAACGCCAGGACGACCTGCGGACCCTCATCGCCACCCTGGGTGTCGCGTCCGACGACCTGACCGGCTGGCTCCGTGCCAACCGCACCGACCTCATCGACCTGGCCGTCGACTCCGAGGAACTCCTCGTCGGACTCGCCAAGCAGTCACCGGCGTTCGTGTGCACCTTCCGCAACTTCGCGGGTCTGATCCCGGAGTCGCGCAAGATCGTCGGCCAGGGCACCGACAATCCGGGTGTGCGGGTGAACCTGCAGTTCGTCAACCCCCGTGGCCGTTACCTACCGAACCAGGACGAACCCCGCTTCATGGACCTCGATCCGCCCGCTGTGTGTTACGACCCCAAGATGGGTGGCGACCGCCCGTTCCCGCAGTACCCGGGTGGTTCGCTCGCCGACGGCAGCTACCAACCGCCGTCACGTAACCCCGGTCCGCGCACGATGCCCGAGTTGCCGCAGCCGCAGTTCAGCGGCGTGCCCGCGGGGTCGGTCTCGGCCGCGTCGGGTGCGAAGCCGGTCGCGGTGGAGTCCAACCCGTTCGACGACCCGGACTACCGCAAGCAGCTGCAGGTCATCTACGGCGCCACCTCGGGCAAGGCGCCCGAAGAGGTGCCCACCTGGGTGACCATGATCGGCGGCGGTGCGCTGCAGGGTGCGAAGGTCGACATCAAATGAAGTCGATCGTCGGACCGCTGATCAAGTTGGTCATCTTCGGCGTGGTCACGGTGGTGACCACGAGTCTGCTCGCCGTCACCATCGCCAATGCGGGCGGTGACGGGGACGCGAAGTTCAACGCCGTCTTCACCGACGCCACGCTGCTCAACCCGGGCGACGACGTGCGCATCGCCGGTGTGCGTGTGGGACAGGTCGAGAGCGTCGAGGTCTACGACCGCAACAAGGCGAAGGTCGCGTTCAACGTCGACCGCGACCGGCTGCCGGACGGGACCCAGCTCTTCATCCGCTACCGCAACCTGACCGGGCTCCGGTACCTCGCGCTCGAGCGCGGGGCGGGCGATCCGTCGCAGACGGTCGCGCAGGGGCACACCTTCGGTCTGAACCCGGGCGTCAAGGACACCCACCCGCCGGTCAACCTGACCGAGCTGTTCAACGGATTCCGTCCGCTGTTCCAGCAGCTCTCGGCCTCCGACGTGAACAAGCTGACCGAGCAGATCATCGCGATCTTCGACGGTCAGGGCGGTTCGATCACCCGTCTGGTCAGCGACACCGCCGATCTGACGAACGCGATCGCCGACAAGGACAAGGTCATCGGTGAGCTGATCACGAACCTCACCAAGGTCCTCGACACCGTCAACCGCAACGACGAACAGTTCACCAGCCTGCTCGACAACACCGAGAAGCTCGTGACAGGCCTTGCGGCGCAACGCGGTTCGGTGGGTTCGGCGATCACCTCGGTCTCCAATCTGACCTCGGTCACGGCGAACATCCTCGGTGCGACGCGGCCGTCCATCCAGGGCGACATCGCCGGCCTGAAGTCGCTCGCCGATCAGATCAACGCGCGCGACGAGGACATCGAGGAGACGCTGACCAATCTGCCGATCAAGCTCCAGAAGATCGGCCGCGCAGCGACATTCGGTTCCTGGTTCCAGTTCTACCTGTGCGGTATCGACGTGGTGGCGGGCAACGGCAAGTCGCCGGTGCTGACGCAACCGCTTGTCCCGCTGCCCGACATCAACCATGTGCTCTACACCAGTGCGGCGACGCGCTGCTGGGCCGACGACCGGCCAGGGGGGTGACCACGATGGCAGACAACAACGATCCGAACCCGCGTGACCCGAATGTGAACGACGACGAACGCGACGCGGCTGACGCCCCGGTGCAGCATCCGCACCGGCGCTTCGGCGGCCGGCGCAGCCCGGTCAGCATCGGCGCCATCGGCATCCTCATCCTGATGATGCTCGGACTCAGCTCGTTCTATCTCGCCGAACTGCCGCTGCTCGGCGCGGGTGCGCGCTACACGGCGAAGTTCACCGAGGCCGCCGGCCTCAAGCCGGGCAACGAGGTCCGCGTCGCGGGCGTGAAGGTGGGCGAGGTCGACGACGTCACCCTGGACGGGGACCGCGTCAACGTGACCTTCCGGGTGGAGAACACCTGGATCGGTGACCAGACCCAGGCGACGATCCAGATCAAGACGATCCTCGGTCAGAAGTTCCTGTCGCTGAATCCGCGTGGCAGCGAGCCCGCCGATCCCGACGTCCCGCTGACCGACACGGTCGCCCCGTACGACGTCATCGAGGCGTTCTCCGGTGCGGCCGAGCAGATCGGCGAACTCGACAACGACCAGCTGGCCGAGTCGATGCGCGTGCTGTCGGACACCTTCTCGGGGACCGCGGGTACCACGGGACCGGCGCTCGACGGCATCGCCCGTCTGTCGCAGACGATCTCGAGCCGCGACCAAGAGGTGCAGCGACTGCTCGCCGCGACGAAGGACACCTCGAAGATCCTGGCCGACCGCAACGAGGAGTTCGTGCGCCTCATCGGCGGCGCCGGTCAGTTGCTCGACGAGCTGAACAACCGCCAGCGCAACATCTCGGCGTTGCTGGCCAGCACCACGAGCCTTGGTGATTCGCTCACCGGCATCGTGCGCGACAACGAGGAACAGATCGGACCGGCACTCGACGCGCTGAAGGGCGTGAACGAGCTGCTGCAGCGGCAGAACCAGAACATCCGCGACTCGATCAAGTACATGGCGCCCTTCTACCGCCTGTACGCGAACGTGCTCGGCAACGGTCGATGGTTCGAGTCGTCGGTCGTGAACCTCCTGCCGCCGGCACTGCCGCAGCAGAACACGACGCGGCCGCCGAACAAGCAGGCCATGGAGAACCAGGCCGGAACGGGGGTCGGCTGATGACCGCACCAGACCTGACCCAGAACTCGGGTCCCGGTCGCTGGTTCACGCCGCGGCACATCGTGGTGCTCGTGATCGGGCTGATCCTCGCGCTCATCGTCGCGGGTGCGCTGTGGTGGGTGTTCACCTCGGTCGGCACCACCAAGATCACCGCGACCTTCAAGCGGTCGGTCGGCATCTACGAGGGCTCCGATGTCCGGGTGCTCGGGGTGGCGGTCGGCAAGGTCGACTCGGTCACGCCGGAGGGCGACACCGTCAAGGTGACGATGACCGTCGACCGCGGTGTCGAGCTGCCCGCGGATGTCCGTGCGGTGCAGATCATCCCGTCGGTCGTCGCGGATCGCTACGTCCAGCTGACCCCGGCCTACACGGGCGGGGAGAAGGCGCCTCGCGACCTCACCCTCTCCGTCGACCAGACGATGGTCCCGGTGGAGGTCGACCAGATCTACGCGAGTGTCAAGGAGCTGTCCGACGCTCTCGGACCCGATGGCGCCAACAAGACCGACGGCACCGGCCGGCAGGGTGCGGTGAGTGAACTCGTCACCACCGGCGCGGAGAACCTCGAGGGCAACGGCGAGAAGCTCGGCGCGGCCATCGAGGGATTGTCGAAAGCGTCGACGACGCTCAGCGACTCGCGCGGCAACCTCTTCGACACCGTCAAGAACCTGAACGTCTTCGTCGGCGCGCTGCGTGAGAACGACGCCCAGGTGCGGCAGTTCAACACGCAGATGGCCTCGTTCAACCAGTTCCTCGCCGGTGAGCGCGAGCAGCTCGCCGCGGCGCTGAACAAGCTGTCGATCGCTCTCGGCGACGTGGCG
Organism: Gordonia sp. p3-SID1431; assembly: GCF_025143765.1. NCBI lineage: Bacteria > Bacillati > Actinomycetota > Actinomycetes > Mycobacteriales > Gordoniaceae > Gordonia > Gordonia sp. p3-SID1431. The sequence goes on along the minus strand of NZ_JAMBDT010000061.1, from coordinate 12,804 downwards.
ACGTTCCTTGCCGACAACCGTGAGCAGATCGGGGAGACGGTGAAGGACCTGCAGCCGACGACCCAGGCCCTGCTCGATCAGAAGAACAACCTCAAAGAGGTCCTGACCGTGCTGCCGATCACGGTGAACAACCTGATCAACGCCTACGACGCCGAGTCGGGCACGCTGTCGATGCGCCTGACGATCCCGGACCTGCAGGATCTGATCGGTGCCCAGTGTCGCCTGCTCGACCTCGGCAAGCTGCTGCCGGGCAACCCGGCCGCCGATCAGTTCAGCGACACCCTGCGGCCGCTGATCAGCCAGTGCGAGGAGATCGGTGAGCAGATCCAGGAAGGCGTCCTCGAGCCGCTGCTGCCCGTGCTGCCCTTCGGCATCATGAGCAACAACAAACTGCAGCGTGCGCCGGTGCCGGGCACCGTCCCGGGCAACCCCGATCCGGAGATCGGCAACCCGCCGTCGGAGCGGGCCCCGGCCTCCTCGTCGACCACCCCGCGACCCCGGGGAGGCAACTGATGAACCGCACGTCGATGCGTACGGCGATGGCCGGCGCGGCGCTGTCGCTGACCCTGCTGGTGACCGGCTGTATGTCCAACGGCATCCAGTCGATCCCGCTGCCCGGCGGGGTGAACACAGGCGACAACGCGCGCACGTACAAGATCCAGTTCGACGACGTGCTCGACCTCGTGCCGCAGTCGATGGTCAAACGCGACGGGATCCCGGTCGGGCGCGTGACCAAGGTCGAGGTGCCCAACGATCAGTGGTTCGCCCAGGTCACCGTCGAGGTGCAGAACAACGTCGACCTGTCCGATGAGGCCGAGGCGAGCGTGCAGCAGACCTCGCTGCTCGGTGAGAAGTTCGTGTCGCTCACCGAGCCCGACGGCAGTGCCGACGCGCCGCGCCAGAACCCGGACCAGCCGATCCCGGTGTCGCGGACACGGACCGCCACCGACATCGAACAGGTCCTCGGGGCGCTCGCGCTGCTGCTCAACGGCGGTGGCCTCAACCAGCTGCAGCCGATCGTCACCGAGCTCAACAAGGCACTCGACGGCCGGACCGACAAGGTGCGCGACCTGATCGGCGAGACCGAGGACCTGATCGCCGGCCTCAACCGTCAGCGCGACGACATCATCACCGCGATCGACGGCCTGGCCGAGCTGTCCACCCGGACCGCCGCGCAGACCGCGCAGATCGACCGCATCCTCAAGCAGCTGCCCGCGGGCGTCGAGGTGCTCGAGGAGCAGCGTCCGCAGTTCGTCGAACTGCTGACCAAGCTCGACGAGCTCGGCCAGGTCGGTACCGACGTGCTGGGCAAGTCGCGCAAGGCGCTGATCAACGACCTGAAGGCGTTGCGGCCGGTGCTGACGCAGCTCGCCGCGGCGGCTCCGGATCTGATCACCGCCGCGCCGCTGATGCTCACGCATCCGTTCCCGGACTGGTTGCTGCCGGGTGTGCGCGGTGACTCGACCAACCTGTTCATGACGCTGGACCTCCGCGTGCTCAATCAGCTCGAGGCGCTCGGTGTCGGCCAGGGGACCCCGAGGTACGTCCCGCCCGCTCGGGTGAACGTGCCGGTCGACCGGCGCAACCCGTACTACCGCGGCAACGGCCCGCGCTACGGCTGGCCGACGATCACGCTGCTCCCGCCGGCCCCGAACTCACGTCCGGGACCGAACACCCCGCCGTCGGGTGGCACCTACCCCGCGTCGTTCTCACGCCCGGCCGATGCGGCCGGACAGATGCCGACCCCGGCGGTGCCCGGTCAGGGCATCCTCGACGGTCCGCTGGCCGCCATGGGGCTCGCTCCGGCGGCGTCCGCCGGGAACCCGGCATCCGACCCGTCAGGAGGTGGACGATGATCGGCAAGCTCGTCAAGATCCAGCTGATCGTGTTCGTCGTCGTCGGCCTGGTGGCGCTGGTCTACGTGGGCGCGAAGTACGCCCGTCTGGACAAACTGGCCGGTGTCGGCATGTACACCGTCACCGCCAAGCTGCCCGACTCCGGCGGCATCTTCACCAACGCCGAGGTCACCTATCAGGGTGTGCCCGTGGGTCGCGTCGGCAAGCTGACGCTGACGCCCGACGGTGTGGACGTCGCTCTCGACATCGACTCGGGCGGGCCGGAGATCCCGGCGTCGGCGACCGCGGTCGTCGCGAACCGGTCGGCGATCGGTGAGCAGTTCGTCGATCTGCAGCCGACGTCGTCGGAGGGGCCGTACCTGAAGGGCGGCGACACGATCACCAAGTACGTGCTGCCCGAGCCGCTCGAGGACGTGGTGGCCTCGGCGATCGACTTCACCGATTCGATCCCGGTCGACGACCTGAACACGGTCATCACCGAACTCGGCAACGCGTTCAACGGCCAGGGCGAGAACCTGACCCGCCTCGTCGACTCACTCGGCAAGCTCTCGCGGGCCGGCGTCGACAACCTGAGCGAGACGGTCGCGCTCATTCAGAACTCGAACGTCGTGCTCGACACGCAGGCCGACCAGTCCGACGCGATCCTGACCTGGTCGCGCAACCTGAACCTGGTGACCGCGACCCTCGCCTCGGCCGATCCCGACCTGCGGCGACTGCTCACCACGGGCACCTTGTCGGCGACGCAGATCTCGGAGCTGATCCAGAAGAACGGAAACGACCTGTCGAAGGTCGTGAAGGATCTCGCCGAGGTGGCCCGCACGATCGAGCCGGCGACCTACACGACGTCGACGACGTTCGCGATGCTCTCCGCGCTGTCGGCGGGGAGCCACGCACCCGCGCCGGGCGACGGCCAGATCCACTTCGGTGTCGTCCTCGAGACGAACAACCCCGCGGCCTGTACGCGCGGATACGAGAGCACCGACGCGGTGTTGGCCGAGGCTCGTCGCCAGAACCCGGACTTCGACGTCCACTACGACGACTTCGCGTTCAACACCGAGGCGAAATGTACGGTGCCGTTCGGTAATCCGACGGGTGTCCGCAGTGCCGAGCGTGCCCAGTACGCCAACCCGGCGTACCCGCAGCCGTGGGACAACACCCCCAAGAAGGATCCCGACAAGCTCAACCTCAACCCGCTCGCCCAGCAGCTCGCAGCGCTGCTCGGCGTCCGGCCGCGCTAGACCCGACCACCCGACGAGCGTCGCCGCCCCTGATCGGACCTCCCACGGTCCGAACCTCGGCCTTGGCTTGCGCTCAGGAGCGATATATACAGTGTGTTCCCGATGACTGGCACCGCAGAACCGACAGAGAACAAGCCCGGCGGCCCCCGTCCCGCCCTGCGGCGGGCGGCGAAGTCCGCACCGTTCGTCCTGGCTGCCGTGGCGGTCGTGGTCGGCGTGGTGCTCGTCGCCGTGTTCGGTGTGCGGGCCTACAACGTCTACTTCGACGAGTACCCGGCGCAGGAGACGCGCGACGCCGCCACCCAGGCCGCCGAGCAGGCCGTCCTCAACATCACGACGATCGACCCGGCCGACGTCGACGGCTTCCGCAAGCGTGCGGAGGCGTCCCTGACCGGGAAGGCCAAGGACGAGGTGCTCGGCAGTGAGAAAGACGGTGAGGGCGGCAACGTGCTCGACATGCTCGGGACCGCCGGACCGAACACCGCCAAGCTGAACGCGCGCCTCTTGCGCAGCGCACCGAGCGAGGTCGACGCCGACGAGCAGAAGGCCAAGGTGCTCGTCTACGTCGTGACGACGCTCGAACGCCCCGGCCAGCCCGGGATCGACGAGACACGCGGCTTCGACGTCAGCATGACCAAGGACGGCGACACCTGGAAGGCCGAGAACATCCTCGGTCTGGAGGGCATCGCCTACGCCGACGGCGGTGGCGCGCCCGCCCCCGCGGCCCCGGCCCCGGCTCCGGAAGGGGGCAACTGATGGCACCGGACCGCGGTAAGAAGAAGCCCACCCCGAAGCGCCGCCCGACCCCAAAGGTCGCCGGCCGGACTTCTCCGCCCTCTGAGGTGCGAGGAGCCCCCCTGCCCCCTGAGGTGTCGGACGAAGCGACAACCCCTCTGCCCCCTGAGGTGTCGGACGAAGCTGCGTCCCCCTTGCTCCCTGAGGTGCGAGGAGCGAAAGCCGCCGGGCCGAGCGAGCGAAGCGAGTCGAGGTCGACGAGCCACGAAGGGCCTGGTGACGCCACCGCGGAAACCGACAATTCCCTGCCCCCTGAGGTGCGAGGAGCGCGAGCGACGAGCCTCGAAGGGCCTGGTGACGCCACCGCGGAAACCGACGCCGTCAGCCTCGAGAAGTCGGCGACGGCGGAGTCGACCACAGCCGAGTCGCCCAAACCCAAGACCAAACCGGTCGCGCGGGTCTCGACCCTGCGCCGCGGAGACACGCCGGCGCCGGTCGGGTCGTCGGACAAACCGAACCGGCCGATGGGCCGGCGTCCAGGCAAGCGGGACCGGCGGGGGAGGGGTGCCTCCCGCAATCCCCTCGGCATCCGTACCGGAGTGCTGGCGGGCGTCGCGGCCGTGTTGTTCGTCATCGCGGCCATCCTCGCGTTCCATCCGGGCGCCGAGATCGGACCGAACAAGGCGTTCGTCGACCAGGAGTCGACGTCGCAGCTGACCTCGCAGGCGCAGGAGCGGATCTGCGCGGTGTTCGGGTATGACCACACCGAACTCGACGAGTGGCAGCGGCGGGCGCAGGACGCGCTGACCGGGCAGGCCCGCACGGAGTTCGACGAGACGCTGAAGGCGCAGCGCGAGCTGATCACGCAGACCAAGACGGGTGCGGAGTGCCGGGTCGACGCGATCGGCGTCCGGGACCTCTCCGGCGCCGACGACGGCGCGACCGCGACCGTCATCGCGAACCTGGTGGTGAGCGAGACGCAGAACAGCATGGCCACCAACAGCGGTGCACCGCGCGCCCAGTTCGCGATGGTGCGTGAGGGCGACCAGTGGCGGATCCGGGCGGTCGAGCCCTTCTGATCGAGGTGCGTCGCCCCCTCATCACCAGGTCGGACGCCGAGTTCGACACCGACTTCGCGAAATTCGCGCGTAGCGCTTGACGTGGAGGCGATGTCGGGCCAGGCTGTGACCAGCGATCGACGTGCAGGCAGCCACCCGCGCGAAATCGCTTTCCAGACGGCTTGACAAAGTGCGTCTATTTTCTGCTACAGTTGGACGTTGCGCTGGCTGCCTCCTGTCCATCTATCGATCCTTCTTCGGCCACTCTCTAGACGTGTGTGCTGCGGTGATCGCCGATTCCAGGGTGTCACCAGCGAACGGCCCATCAAGCCACGTACTGCACATCTAGGTTGTGAATAACGTCGTGTTGGAAGGACGCATCTTGGCAGTCAACCGCCAGTCCACCTCAACAATCCCCGGCGCGCCGCATCGCGCGTCGTTTGCAAAGATCAGCGAGCCGCTGGAGGTCCCGGGCCTCCTCGACCTCCAACTCGATTCGTTCGAATGGCTCGTCGGTTCGCCGGAGTGGCGCGCGAAGGCGATCGCCCGCGGCGACGAGAACCCGACCGGTGGCCTCGAGGACATCCTCCACGAGCTGTCCCCGATCGAGGACTTCTCCGGTTCGATGTCCCTGTCGTTCTCCGAGCCGCACTTCGACGAGGTCAAGGCCTCCGTCGAGGAGTGCAAGGACAAGGACATGACCTACGCGGCGCCGCTGTTCGTCACCGCGGAGTTCATCAACAACAACACCGGCGAGATCAAGTCGCAGACCGTCTTCATGGGCGACTTCCCGATCATGACCGAAAAGGGCAGCTTCATCATCAACGGCACCGAGCGTGTCGTGGTGAGCCAGCTGGTGCGCAGCCCCGGCGTGTACTTCGACGCCTCGATCGACAAGACCACCGAGAAGACCCTGCACACCGTCAAGGTGATCCCGGGTCGCGGTGCGTGGCTCGAGTTCGACGTCGACAAGCGCGACACCGTGGGTGTGCGTATCGACCGCAAGCGCCGTCAGCCGGTCACCGTGCTGCTCAAGGCGCTGGGCTTCACCGCCGAGGAGATCACCGAGCGGTTCGGGTTCTCCGAGATCATGATGTCGACGCTGGAGAAGGACAACACCGGCAGCCAGGACGAGGCGCTGCTGGAGGTCTACCGCAAGCTGCGCCCGGGTGAGCCGCCGACCAAGGAGTCCGCGGAGAACCTCCTGGAAAACCTGTTCTTCAAGGACAAGCGTTACGACCTCGCCCGCGTGGGCCGCTACAAGGTCAACAAGAAGCTGGGCCTGACGGGCAACCCGATGGTGGGCGAGTCCACGCTGACCCGCGAGGACATCATCGCGACCGTCGAGTACCTGGTGCGTCTGCACGAGGCCGACCCGCACACCACCACCTACATGACCGTCCCCGGTGGCGTCGAGGTGCCCGTCGAGGTCGACGACATCGACCACTTCGGCAACCGTCGCCTGCGTACCGTCGGCGAGCTGATCCAGAACCAGATCCGCGTGGGCCTCTCGCGTATGGAGCGTGTCGTGCGTGAGCGCATGACCACTCAGGACGTCGAGGCAATCACCCCGCAGACCCTGATCAACATCCGTCCGGTCGTGGCGGCGATCAAGGAGTTCTTCGGAACCAGCCAGCTGTCCCAGTTCATGGACCAGAACAACCCGCTGTCGGGTCTGACCCACAAGCGTCGTCTGTCGGCGCTGGGCCCGGGTGGTCTGAGCCGTGAGCGTGCCGGCCTCGAGGTGCGCGACGTGCACCCGTCGCACTACGGCCGCATGTGCCCGATCGAGACCCCTGAGGGTCCGAACATCGGTCTGATCGGTTCGCTCTCGGTGTACGCGCGGGTCAACCCGTTCGGATTCATCGAGACCCCGTACCGCAAGGTCGTCGACGGTGTCGTCTCCGACGACATCGAGTACATGACCGCCGACGAGGAGGACCGCTTCCTCATCGGTCAGGCGAACACCAACTTCGACGGCAGCGGACGCATCACCGACGAGCGTGTCCTGGTGCGCAAGAAGGGCTCCGAGGTGGAGTTCGTCGGCGCGACCGATGTCGAGTACCTCGACGTCTCGCCGCGTCAGATGGTGTCCGTCGCGACCGCGATGATCCCGTTCCTCGAGCACGACGACGCCAACCGCGCCCTGATGGGTGCGAACATGCAGCGTCAGGCCGTGCCGCTGGTGCGCAACGAGTCGCCGCTGGTCGGTACCGGCATGGAGCTGCGTGCCGCCGTCGACGCCGGTGACGTCATCGTGTCGTCGAAGACCGGTGTGGTGGAAGAGGTCTCGGCCGACTACATCACCGTCATGTCCGACGACGGCACCCGCGACACGTACCGGATGCGCAAGTTCGCGCGCTCCAACCACGGCACCTGCGCCAACCAGCGTCCGATCGTGGACGAGGGTCAGCGCGTGGAGTCCGGCCAGGTCCTCGCCGACGGCCCCTGCACCGAGAACGGTGAGATGGCGCTCGGCAAGAACCTGCTCGTGGCGATCATGCCGTGGGAGGGCCACAACTACGAGGACGCGATCATCCTGAGCCAGCGGCTCGTGGAGGAGGACGTGCTCACCTCGATCCACATCGAGGAGCACGAGATCGACGCCCGCGACACCAAGCTCGGTGCCGAGGAGATCACCCGGGACATCCCGAACGTCTCCGACGAGGTCCTCGCCGATCTCGACGAGCGCGGCATCGTGCGCATCGGTGCCGAGGTCCGCGACGGCGACATCCTGGTCGGCAAGGTCACCCCGAAGGGCGAGACCGAGCTGACCCCGGAAGAGCGTCTGCTGCGTGCCATCTTCGGTGAGAAGGCCCGTGAGGTCCGCGACACGTCGCTGAAGGTGCCGCACGGCGAGACCGGCAAGGTCATCGGCGTGCGCGTGTTCAGCCGCGAGGACGACGACGACCTGGCTCCCGGCGTCAACGAGCTGGTCCGCGTGTACGTGGCCCAGAAGCGCAAGATCCAGGACGGCGACAAGCTCGCCGGTCGTCACGGCAACAAGGGCGTCATCGGCAAGATCCTCCCGCAGGAGGACATGCCGTTCCTGCCCGATGGCACCCCCGTCGACATCATCCTCAACACCCACGGTGTGCCGCGGCGTATGAACATCGGCCAGATCCTGGAGACCCACCTCGGGTGGGTGGCCAAGGCCGGCTGGAACATCAACGTCGCCGAGGGTGTGCCGGAGTGGGCGTCGCGTCTGCCCGAGGACATGTACTCGGCCGAGCCCGACACCAACACCGCCACCCCGGTGTTCGACGGCGCCCGCGAGGAGGAGCTGACCGGACTGCTGTCCTCGACGCTGCCGAACCGCGACGGTGAGGTCATGGTCAACGGCGACGGCAAGGCGACGCTGTTCGACGGTCGTTCCGGCGAGCCGTTCCCGTACCCGGTGTCGGTCGGCTACATGTACATCATCAAGCTGCACCACCTGGTCGACGACAAGATCCACGCTCGTTCGACCGGCCCGTACTCGATGATCACCCAGCAGCCGCTGGGTGGTAAGGCGCAGTTCGGTGGTCAGCGCTTCGGTGAGATGGAGTGCTGGGCCATGCAGGCCTACGGTGCGGCGTACACGCTGCAGGAACTGCTGACCATCAAGTCGGACGACGTGGTGGGCCGCGTCAAGGTCTACGAGGCGATCGTCAAGGGCGAGAACATCCCGGAGCCGGGTATCCCTGAGTCGTTCAAGGTGCTGCTGAAGGAGCTTCAGTCGCTGTGCCTGAACGTCGAGGTGCTCAGCTCCGACGGTGCCGCCATCGAGATGCACGACACCGACGACGAGGACCTGGAGCGCGCCGCTGCCAACCTCGGCATCAACCTGTCGCGCAACGAGTCGGCCACCGTCGACGATCTCGCCAACTGATCTGACCCTCACCCGGCCGGGTTTCGCCCCGGCTACTGACAACAGAGCTCTGGAAAGGTAACAAGTGCTCGACGTCAACTTTTTCGACGAACTGAAGATCGGCCTGGCCACGGCCGACGACATCCACAACTGGTCATACGGTGAGGTCAAGAAGCCGGAGACGATCAACTACCGCACGCTCAAGCCGGAGAAGGACGGCCTGTTCTGCGAGAAGATCTTCGGCCCGACCCGCGACTGGGAGTGCTACTGCGGCAAGTACAAGCGCGTCCGCTTCAAGGGCATCATCTGTGAGCGCTGCGGCGTCGAGGTGACCAAGGCCAAGGTGCGCCGTGAGCGCATGGGCCACATCGAGCTGGCCGCCCCGGTCACGCACATCTGGTACTTCAAGGGTGTGCCGAGCCGGCTGGGCTACCTGCTCGACCTGGCGCCGAAGGATCTCGAGAAGATCATCTACTTCGCCGCCTACGTGATCACCGCGGTCGACGACGAGCTCCGTCACAACGAGCTCTCGACGCTCGAGGCCGAGATGGAGGTCGAGAAGAAGGCTGTCGCCGATCAGCGCGACGTCGACCTCAACGAGCGTCAGCAGAAGCTCGAGCAGGATCTCGCCGAGCTGGAGGCCGAGGGTGCCAAGGCCGACGTGCGCCGCAAGGTGCGCGACGGTGCCGACCGCGAGATGCGTCGTATGCGCGACGCCGCTCAGCGTGAGCTCGACGGTCTCGAGGAGATCTGGGACAAGTTCGTCAAGCTCGCCCCGGGCGACCTCATCATCGACGAGAAGCTCTACCGTCAGCTCGAAGAGCGCTACGGCGAGTACTTCCAGGGTTCGATGGGCGCCGAGGCGATCAAGAAGCTCCTGGAGACCTTCGACATCGACGCCGAGGCCGAGTCGCTGCGCGAGACCATCCGCAGCGGCAAGGGCCAGAAGAAGCTGCGCGCGCTCAAGCGGCTCAAGGTCGTCGCGGCGTTCCAGCAGTCGGGCAACTCGCCGCTGGGCATGGTTCTCGACGCCGTTCCGGTGATCCCGCCGGAGCTGCGTCCGATGGTGCAGCTCGACGGTGGCCGCTTCGCGACCTCCGACCTCAACGATCTGTACCGCCGCGTCATCAACCGCAACAACCGCCTCAAGCGACTGATCGATCTGGGTGCTCCCGAGATCATCGTCAACAACGAGAAGCGGATGCTGCAGGAGTCGGTCGACGCCCTGTTCGACAACGGTCGTCGTGGCCGTCCGGTCACCGGGCCGGGCAACCGCCCGCTGAAGTCGTTGAGCGATCTGCTCAAGGGCAAGCAGGGTCGTTTCCGTCAGAACCTGCTCGGCAAGCGCGTCGACTACTCGGGCCGTTCGGTCATCGTGGTCGGCCCGCAGCTCAAGCTGCACCAGTGCGGTCTGCCGAAGCTGATGGCTCTCGAGCTGTTCAAGCCGTTCGTGATGAAGCGTCTGGTCGACCTGAACCAGGCGCAGAACATCAAGTCGGCCAAGCGCATGGTCGAGCGTCAGCGCCCCGCGGTGTGGGACGTCCTCGAAGAGGTCATCGCCGAGCACCCGGTTCTGCTGAACCGTGCACCGACGCTGCACCGCCTCGGCATCCAGGCCTTCGAGCCGCAGCTGGTGGAGGGCAAGGCCATTCAGCTCCACCCGCTGGTGTGTGAGGCCTTCAACGCCGACTTCGACGGTGACCAGATGGCCGTGCACCTTCCGCTGTCGGCGGAGGCGCAGGCCGAGGCGCGCATCCTGATGCTGTCGTCGAACAACATCCTGTCGCCGGCGTCGGGCCGTCCGCTCGCCATGCCGCGTCTGGACATGGTGACCGGTCTGTACTACCTGACCACCCTCAAGGAGGGTGCGGCGGGCGAGTACACCCCGGCGAACGGCGACGACGTCGAGCGTGGCGTCTACTCGACCCCGGCCGAGGCCATCATGGCCGTCGACCGCGGTGTGCTGACCGTGCAGTCGCGCATCAAGGTGCGTCTGACCGACCAGCGTCCGCCGGCCGACATCGAGGCCGAGCAGTTCCCCGACGGCTGGAAGTACGGCTCGCCGTGGGACATCGAGACCACGCTGGGCCGGGTGCTGTTCAACGAGCTGCTGCCGATCGAGTACCCGTTCGTCAACGAGCAGATGCCGAAGAAGCGTCAGGCCGTGATCATCAACGATCTCGCCGAGCGCTACCCGATGATCGTGGTCGCCCAGACCGTCGACAAGCTGAAGGACGTCGGCTTCTACTGGGCCACCCGTTCGGGCGTCACCGTCTCGATGGCCGACGTGCTGGTGCCGCCGCAGAAGGCGGAGATCCTCGACAAGTACGAGGAGCGGGCCGACGGTCTGGAGCGCAAGTTCCAGCGCGGTGCCCTCACCCCGGACGAGCGTCGTGACTCCCTCGTGGAGATCTGGAAGCAGGCGACCGAAGAGGTCGGCGCGGCCATGGAGGCGCACTACCCGGACGACAACCCGATCCCGATGATCGTGAAGTCGGGTGCGGCGGGCAACATGACCCAGATCCGCTCGCTGGCGGGCATGAAGGGTCTGGTGACCAACCCGAAGGGTGAGTTCATCCCGCGTCCGATCAAGTCCTCGTTCCGCGAGGGCCTGACCGTGGCCGAGTACTTCATCAACACGCACGGTGCCCGGAAGGGTCTGGCCGACACCGCGCTTCGTACCGCCGACTCGGGTTACCTGACCCGTCGTCTGGTGGACGTGTCGCAGGACGTCATCGTGCGCGAGACCGACTGTGGCACCGAGCGTGGCATCACCACGACCATCGCCGAGAAGCAGGCCGACGGCACGCTCATCCGTGACGCGCACGTCGAGACCTCGACCTACGCCCGCACGCTGGCGCAGGACGCGGTCGACGCCGACGGCAACGTCATCGTCGAGCGCGGTCACGACCTGGGCGACCCGGCCATCGAGGCCCTGCTCGCCGCCGGCATCACGCAGGTGAAGGTCCGTTCGGTCCTGACCTGTGGGACCGGCACCGGTGTGTGTGCGATGTGCTACGGCCGTTCGATGGCCACCGGCAAGCTCGTCGACATCGGCGAGGCCGTCGGTATCATCGCGGCCCAGTCGATCGGTGAGCCCGGTACCCAGCTGACGATGCGTACGTTCCACCAGGGTGGCGTCGGTGACGACATCACCGGTGGTCTGCCGCGTGTCCAGGAGCTCTTCGAGGCCCGCGTCCCCAAGGGCGTGGCGCCGATCGCGGAGGTCTCCGGCCGGGTGCGTCTCGAAGACGACGACCGCTTCTACAAGATCACCCTCATCCCGGACGATGGTTCGGAAGAGGTTGTCATCGACAAGATCTCGAAGCGTCAGCGTCTGCGCGTGTTCAAGCACGACGACGGTTCCGAGCGGCTCCTCGCCGACGGTGACCACGTCGAGGTCGGCCAGCAGCTCATGGAGGGCTCGGCCAACCCGCACGAGGTGCTCCGTGTCATGGGTCCCCGTCAGGTGCAGATCCACCTGGTCAACGAGGTCCAGGAGGTCTACCGCAGCCAGGGTGTGTCGATCCACGACAAGCACATCGAGACCATCGTGCGTCAGATGCTGCGTCGCGTGACGATCATCGATCACGGTTCGACCGAGTTCCTGCCCGGTTCGCTCGTCGAGCGTGCCGAGTTCGAGGCGGCCAACCGTCAGGTCGTGACCGAGGGTGGCGAGCCCGCAGCCGGACGTCCGGTCCTGATGGGTATCACCAAGGCCTCGCTGGCGACCGAGTCGTGGCTGTCGGCGGCGTCGTTCCAGGAGACCACGCGTGTCCTGACCGACGCGGCGATCAACAGCCGCAGCGACAAGCTGATCGGTCTGAAGGAGAACGTGATCATCGGTAAGTTGATCCCGGCCGGTACCGGTATCAACCGCTACCGCAACATCCAGGTTCAGCCGACCGAAGAGGCTCGTGCCGCGGCGTACGCGGTGCCGTCGTACGACGACACCTACTACAGCCCGGACGGCACCTTCGGTGCTCCGGCCGGCGCTGCGGTGCCGCTGGACGACTACGGGTTCTCCAACGACTACCGGTAGGCGCTAGGACAAGACGACGCCGCCC